>JAJXYM010000227.1 GCA_021780585.1 Deltaproteobacteria bacterium | reverse complement strand
GAGCGAGGACCTGAGCGACCATCGCGGCGAATTCGTTTCGTTCGCGGGCGTGCGCAGCTTCCCCAAGCCCGCCAACGGCCGCAAGGTTCCAGTGCTGTTCGGCGGCGAAAGCGGTCCGGCGCTGCGTCGTGTCGCCGAGTATGGCGACGGCTGGTGCGGTTTTAACCTCACGCCCGCCGACGCCGCGATCAAAATCCGCCGGATCGAGGAGCTGCTCAAGGCCAACGGCCGCAAGCTCGCGGACGTCGAGATCACGGTCTCGCCCTACTCGAAGCCGATCACGCCCGACGATTTGAAGCGCTACCGTGATCTCGGCGTCAGCGAAGTGATCCTGATCACGCTGCGGCCGCCGCGCGACGAGGCGAGCCTGGCGGCGAATCTCGAGGAGATCGCGCGGGAATGGATCGAGCCGGCGGCGAAACTGTAACCGGCCGGTGCTCGCGCGCATACAAGTTTGAAGGAGAACGTGACGTCATGAAAATCGGCTATTTCGCGATCGGAATCGGACCGTCGGCGAGCGCCGGCGCGATTCGCACGATCGCCGTCAACGCGGAGCGCCTCGGCTTCGCCACCGTATGGGCGCCCGAGCACGTCGTGTTGCTCGCGGAATTTTCCTCGCGCTACCCGTATTCGACGGGGGACTTCCCGATGCCGCTCGAGGCGCCGATCGGCGATCCTTTCACCACGCTCAGTTACGCCGCCGCGCTTACCTCGAAAATCCGCCTCGCGACCGGAATCTGCCTCGTGCCCGAGCATAACCCGGTCGTGCTGGCCAAGACCGTCGCCACGGTCGATCATCTGAGCGGCGGACGGCTGGTGCTCGGCACGGGAATCGGATGGCTCGCCGAGGAATTCGAGGCGATCGGCGTGCCGTGGGAGCGCCGCGCCCAGCGCACGCGCGAATGTATCGAGGCGATGCGCGCGTTGTGGGCGGGCGATCAAAGCTCGTACAGCGGCGAGTTCGTGAATTTCCGCGGCGCGATCTGCAATCCCCGGCCGGTCAATAATCGGCGCGTCCCCGTATGGTTCGGCGGCGAGAGCGCGCCGGCCCTGCGCCGCGTCGCCGAGTACGGCGATGGCTGGATCGGGTTCAATCTCACGCCCGACGAGGCCGCGGCGAAAATCCGCCGGATCGAGGAGTTGCTCAAAGCCAACGGCCGCAAGCGCTCCGACCTGGAGCTGGCGGTCTCGCCCTACGCCAAACCAATTACGACGGACGATTTGAAGCGCTATCGCGACGCGGGCGCCGAAGAGGTCGCGCTGGTGCGCTTCGACATCCCGGCCGACGAAGCCGGGATCGTGCGCGAGATGGAGCGGATGGCGAAGGAATTCGTCGAACCGGCGATGAAGTTGTAACTGTCGCCGCGCCAAAAACGCGGCCGGAATTCGCTGATGCGCGGGCGCGCGCCGGATGGTTCGCGCCCGCGCGTTCTTCTTCAGCGCGCCGTCATCCCTCCGTCCACCGGCATCGCCGCGCCCGTCACGAACGACGCCGCGTCCGACAGCAGCCATGTTACGGCTTCGGCGATCTCGCCCGGCCGGCCCATCCGCGCCACCGGCTCGACGCCGACCAGCGCGTCCTTGAGCCGCGGATGCGACGAGACCATCCCGGCGACCATCGCGGTGTCGATCACGCCCGGACATACCGCGTTGACCCGGATGCCGGCCCTGGCGTATTCGAGCGCCGCCGTCCTGGTCAAGCCGATCACGCCGTGCTTCGACGCGGTGTACGCGGGCATCCCGTGCGACCCGACCAGCCCCGCGGCGGAGGCGGTGTTGACGATCGCGCCGCCGTTGCCCTGCCGGACCATCTGGATGATCTCGTACTTCATGCAGAGCCATACGCCGCGCAGGTTGACCGCCATGATCCGGTCGAAGTTGTCCTCGGTGTCGTCAGCGGTGCGCGCGATTTTTCCCGCCACGCCGGCGTTGTTATAGGCTCCGTCGAGCCGTCCGAACGCCTTCACGGCGGCGGCGACGAGCGCCTCGGCGTCGGCCGCGCGCGCGACGTCGCAGCGCGTGAATTCCGCGACGCCGCCGGCCTCGCGCACCAGTTTGACGGTTTCGCGTCCGCCCTCTTCGACCACGTCGGCGACCAGCACCTTCGCCCCCTCGCGCGCAAACGCGAGCGCCGCCGCCCGTCCGATTCCCGATCCGCCGCCCGTCACGAGCGTCGCCTTGCCATTGAGCAATCCAGCCACTGTCTTCCTCTCCGAATGTCGCGCGCCGCGCTCAGCGCGCCGCCACGACGATATTTTCCTGCGCGACGAAAAAGCGCAGCTTCGCATTGTCGATGAACTTCGGTCCATCGGCCGTCAAGTCTTTTCCGGCCGGCGAGTCGAACGCCGCCTTCATCGCGTCGGCGCTGTCGAACCATAATTGCGCGACGCCGTCGTATGCCGGCTCGGCGTACAGATAGGCCTCATCCATCAGATGCGACTGGACATAGCGGCGCAGTCCCGGCAGCTTCGCGCCGAGCGCGCCGTGCACGTCGATCCAGTATTTGCGGAACTCGCCGAGCGGCATCCCGGCCTTGCGCTTGAGCTGCCATACGCCCTTCACCAGCGGCGCCCCCGTCGGCCCGTCGACGATCACATGGTCCCGCGTCGCCATCCATTCGACCCGCGTCAAATCGATAAAGTTGCGCTCGTCGGCCAGCGCCCCTTCGAGATATTCGCGGCTCTGGCGCAACTGCGCCAACGATTCCAGGCTCTCGATCAGCACCTCGGCCTCGCCGTCATACGGCGAATTGGTTCCCGCGTAAGGAATCCGATGGCTCTGCACGTAGCGCTTGCTCTGCTGGATCCGCGCCGCGATCGGGCCGTGCGTCTCGCGCCAGTAACGATGGAACTCCGCGTCGCCGAGCGTCGGTTTGCGCGTGATGAAATAGTGGATGTGAATCATGATATGCCTCCTCGCGCGAGCGCCGCGCCACGGCGCGTTCGCGATCGAATCGTCATCGATTGGCCACGCCGCTGGTATAGCATCGCCGCCCGGCGATCGCATATCGTCGCGATCGTCCGCCGCCGAACCTTCGCCGCGTGCGCCGGGGGCTTTCGGCGCGTCCGCGCCGGAGTTAACCTCAATTCCGCCGCCCGCTCGGCGCGTCCGGAGAGTCCGCTATGGCCCGTATCGTTTCGCTGCTGCCCAGCGCCACCGAAATCGTCTGCGCGCTCGGCTTTCAGGATCAGCTCGTCGGCCGCTCGCACGAATGCGATTTTCCGCCTGAAGTCGCCCGCCTGCCCGCGCTGACCGCGCCGCGCTTCGACCCCGAAGGGACCAGCGCCGAAGTCAACGATCGCGTGCGGCGGATTCTCACCGACGCGCTCGCCGTCTATCGCGTCGACGCCGCGATTCTGCGCGAGCTGCGCCCGGACGTTATCGTCACCCAGTCGCAATGCGACGTATGCGCCGTGAGCCTGCGCGACGTCGAGGACGCGGTCGCCGCGTGGACGGGGGCGCGCCCGCGCATCGTCTCGCTTGCGCCGTGGGGTCTGGCCGACGTTTTCGCCGATATGGAGCGGGTCGCCGAAGCGCTCGGCGCGCCCGAACGCGGAGCCGAAGTGGTCGGCGGCCTGAAGCGGCGCATCGACGCGATCGCCGCGCGCGCCGCGACCGCCGCTCATCGTCCGCGCGTCGCCTGTCTCGAATGGCTCCAGCCGCTGATGGCGGCCGGCAACTGGATGCCCGAACTGATCGAAAAGGCCGGCGCGATCAATCTCCTCGGCAAACCTGACCAACATTCGTCATGGATCGAATTCGCCGCGCTTGCCGCCGCCGATCCCGAGGTCGTCCTGATCGCGCCCTGCGGCTTCACGATGGAGCGCACGGCCGCGGAATTGTCCGCGCTGCAAAATCGCTCTGGATGGAACGAGCTACGCGCGGTGCGCGACGGCCGGGTCTTCCTCGCCGAGGGCAATCAATATTTCAATCGTCCCGGACCACGCATCGTCGAGTCGCTGGAGATTCTCGCCGAAATTCTCCATCCCGACGTTTTTCGCTTCGGCCATCAAGGCTCCGGATGGCGCCGCGTCACGGACCCGCTTCACGCTTCGGCGTGATTAAAACGCTCGATCCGCGCGGGGTCAGCGCGCGGCGAGATATTGCAATCCCGCGCGCGCCGGCGTCAGCGTGACGCCAAATTCCGCGATCAGCGGCGCGATATCGCAGGCGTTGTCGGCGACCAGAAAATCCACCGCGTCGCGTGAGAACAGCGCTCCCGGCAGCATTTCCGCGATTCGCCCCGCCGCGCGCAGCGCCGCTTCCGGCAGATGGATCAGCGGGCGTTTCCGGCCGGTGATCTCCATCACCAGCCGCACCAGCTCGTCGAAGGTCATCGGGTCGGGGCCGCCGATCGCGTAAATCCCGTTGCGTCCGCGGCCCTCGATCGCCAGCGCCACGCACGCCGCCAGATCGTCCACCAGCAGCGGCTGGAGTCGCTGCCGCCCGCTTCCCGGAGCGAGCATGATCGGCGCGAATTTCAGCGCTTGCGCGATCCCGTTGACCACGCGATCCTCGGCGCCGTAAACCAGCGACGGCCGGAAGATCGTGAACTCGAGTCCCGCTTCCCGCAGCGCCCGTTCGGCGCGTCCCTTGAAGCGAAAAGCCGCGACGGCGGATTGCTCGTTCGCCGCCGCCCCGCTGATATAGATGAACCGGCCGATTCCGGCTTCGCGCGCGGCCGCGATCAGCGCCAGCGTCCCGCCGTAATCGACCCGCTCGAAGGTCAAGCCACGGGCGGGATTCTCGATTGGATAGCCGTCGAATTGCGCCGCGCCGACGATCGCCGTCGCGCCCGCGACCGCCGCGGCCAGATGCGCGCCTGCGGTCACGTCGGCGGCGGTAAACTCGACGTTGTCGATAGCGCCGGCGAAACGCGCTCGCGCGCGCGCCGGATCGCGCGTCAGCACGCGCACCCGGGTCGCCGCCGCTCCCGCCAGACGGCGCACGATCGCGCGGCCGATAAAGCCCGACCCGCCCGCTATCGCGACGATTCGTTCGCCAGTCCGCGTCATTCGTGATCGTCCGTCCGGTTTGAGGGTTGGCGCGCCGCGCGGCGCGCGCGATCAGGCGTGGCGCGGTTTGCGGCGGCGTCGGCGCGGCTTGGCCGGCCCGGCGGTCCGGGCGCCTTCGTCCAGCGGCGTCAGCCGAAAGCGCGAAATTTCCGGCCGGCAATTGATGCGGATCCGCACCCAGAAAGTTCCCAGTCCGCGATTCGTGTAGATGTAGAAATCGCCGTAGCGATTCAGACCCGCGTAGTATTCCTTGCCGATTCGCAGCACCGACCGAATCAGCGACCCGTAAAACGGAATCCGCACCACGCCGCCGTGCGTATGCCCCGACAGCATCACGCCCGGCGCCAGATGGCGCGTGTAGAGCGCGGTGTCGGGATTATGCGCCAGCACGATCGTGCAATCGTCTTCGCGCACGCCCGCGAAGGCCCGCGACGGCTCCGCCCGCCGCGACCAGAGATCGTCGATTCCGACGATCACCAGCTCTTCGCCGCGCACCGCGACCCGCTCGTTCGCGTTCGCCAGCATCCGCGCGCCCGCGTCCTTGAGCGCCTGCGAGACCGTGCCGAACGATGACCAATGGTCATGATTGCCGGCGATCGCGAAAACTCCCGCCTTGGGCGCCAGTCCGGCCAGCGCGCGCTCGAATTCGCCAAGATAGCGCCGCATCGTGTCCGGACCCGAAAAGTAGTCGCCGGTCAGAAAGACGAAATCCGGAGCCTCGCGATTGATCGTCCGCACCGCGTTCTGCAGCCGGATTAGATCCTCCTCGCGATCGACGTGCAGATCGCTGATCTGGCAGGCCACGATTCCGTCCAGCGCCGCACTGAGCCGCCGCACCGGCAGGTCCACCCGCACCAGCTCGACCCCGTCGATCGTTCGCCGCCACATCCGATGCAACGGCCGCAGCGCGATCGGCGGTTTGCGCACCCGCGCCGGCTGGCGCCGTTGCCGGCGCGGCTCCGCCGCCGCCTCGATCGTCTGTAAATTTGCCGTGGCCATCGGGGGTTAAGTCTAGAACAGTCGCGTCAGTTCAGGAAACGCGGTTAGCGTGCGAAAACGCTCGTGCGTTTCGTCGAGCGGCTCATGCTCCAGCTCCCACGTATGCGGGTAGGGGATGAAAACCGCGCCGAGACCGGCCCGCAGCGCCGGATTGATATCCGATCGCGGACTGTTGCCGATCATGAAGGTGCGCGCCGGATCCAGCTCCGCCTGCGCGATCAACAGCCGATAGGCCGCCGGATCTTTCTCCCGCGGCACGCCCACCCGGCTGAAAAATCCCTTCAGTCCCGAACGTTCCAGCTTGCCCAATTGCTCCGTCGGACTGCCCTTGGTGAAGAGTATCAGCCGATGGCGCCGCGCGAGGTCCGCCAGCGTCTCGGTCACGCCCGGCAGGGGCGCGCAGTGGCGCTCGATCAACCGCGCGCCGATCGTCTCGGTCCGCGCCCGCATCTCGGCATGCCGTTCCGCCGGCGTCAGCTCCTGGGCCACGCGATGCAGCGCGACGACGTAGGCGCGCCGGCCATAGCCGTGGCTTGCGATTATCTTCAGCTCATGACGGCGCAAGGTCTCGCGGATATGTCCACGTTCGCGCGCCGCGGCCCGCTCCAGCGCGGCGATAAAATCCGCTTCAGCCTCGAGAAAATGGATATTGGACTCCCAGAGCGTATCGTCGGCGTCGAAAATCAGATTCATCGCGCCGCCGCGTCCGCGTTCGTCCATAGGTTTAGCTTAAGCATCCCCGATGTGGGGCGCAATTTCCCCCGCGCGTCAGACCGCCGGGCGGCGCGGCGCGCCAATCGGCAGAATCGCCAGCGCGCCGGTCGCCGGATTACGCCCGACATACACTTCCGTGTCATAGACCGCGCCAAGCCGCTCCGCCGTCATCGCCTCTTCCGGCCGTCCGTAGCCCGCCGCCGCGCCGTCTTTCATCAGCAGCACCCGATCGGCGTAGAGCGCGGCGGCGTTGAGATCGTGCAGCGTCACCGCGACCGCCATCGCGCGAGTCGCGGCCAGCTCGCGAAACCGCCCGAAGATTTCCGCCACGTGGCGCAGATCCAGAAACGCCGACGGCTCGTCGAGCAGCGCGACCTCGGGCTCTTGCGCGAGCGCGCGGGCCAGGAAAACGCGCTTCCGTTCGCCGCCCGAAAGCTCCTGAATCGCGCGTCCCGCCAGGGCCGTCAGATCGAAGCGCGCCAGCGCCTCCCGCGCGATTTGAAGGTCGTGCGCGGATTCGAAGCGCCAGGCGCCCAGATGCGGCGCACGGCCCATCAGCACCACTTCGAGCGCGGTGAAGCGGAACGCCACCGGATTTTCCTGCGCCACCGTCGCCATCCGCCGCGCCAGCGCCCGCCGGTCGTATTCCGCCAGCGGCCGGCTGGCCAGCTCGATCGTTCCGCTCCACGGCCTGAGCGCGCCGCTCAGCGCCCGCAGCAGGGTGGATTTACCGGCGCCGTTCGGTCCGACGATCGCCAGCAGCTCGCCGCGCCGCACGTCGATCGACACCTCGCGCACCGCGGCGCGATTCCCATAGCCGGCGGTGAGCTTGATCGCGCGCAGCGCGACGGCGTCCGGCGCGCCGAGACATTCCCGCGCGGCGGCGTTGTCCGCGCCCGGCCGCGCCGCGATCGTTTCCGTGCCGTCCATCGCCTACAGGCCGAGCGTGCGCCGTCCCTCCTGGCGCAGCACGTAGATAAAGAACGGTCCGCCGCACAGCGCCGTAATCGCGCCGACCGGCAACTCCGCCGGCGCGATCGCCGTCCGCGCGATCAGGTCGGCCGCGACCGTGAACGCCGCGCCACCCAGCATCGCCGCCGGGATCAGCAGGCGATGGTCCGCGCCGAAAAGCGAACGCAGCATATGCGGCACGATCAGCCCGACGAAGGTGATAACGCCGCTGACTGAAACCGCCGCGCCAATCATCACCGACGTGACGATAAATACCGTCCGGCGCACCGCGTCCACTTCCACTCCCAGATGCGTCGCTTCGTCGTCGCCGAGACTCAGGAGATTAAGGTCGCGCGCGCGTCCGAGCAGGATCGCGAAGCCGCCCGCGCCCAGCGCCGCGACGATCGCGACCTCATGCCAGGTGGGCGCTTCGAAACTGCCCATCAGCCAGAACAGGATACTGTGCGTGAAATAAAAATTGACCACGCTGTTCACCAGCATGATCGCGGCGCCCCAGAAGGCGTTGAAGATCACGCCGACCAGCAGCAGCGTGAGCGGCTCCAGCCGTCCCTCAACCTGCGCGAGCCGATAGACCGCGAGCGTCGAAAGCAGCGCCGCGCCGAAGGCGCAAACCGGCACGACCACGTCGCTTCCGCCGAATTGCGAAAACAGAATCATCGCGAGCACCGCGCCGAACGCTCCGCCGCCGGAAATTCCCAGAATTCCGCCTTCGGCCAGAGGATTTCGGACCAGCGCCTGCAGCGCCGCGCCGACCATCGCCAGCACCGCGCCGACGATCGCGCCCATCAGCACCCGCGGCATCCGCACGCCCATCAGAATCGCCCGATCGGCGCTTGCCGGATCGTTAAGCGCGGTCAACAGGCTCAGATGCACGCTGCCGCAGGCCAGCGCGACGCTCGCGGTCACGAGCAGAATCGCGCCGAGCATCGCGAGCGCGCCGAGCGCCCGCCCGCGCGTCAGATAGTCGTGCGTTTCCGGCGCGCCCGCTTCGTCCAGGCCGCCGCCCTGGCGTTCCCGGATCGGAGCCACGCCGCTCATCGGCCGGTCTCCGCCCGGTTCGGATCGTTCGCCGCCGCTGTCGCGCTCGCATGGTCGGGATCGGCGGGGAAAGCCTCCGGATGGATCCGCCGGGCGATAATTTCCAGCGTCTCGGCGACGCGCGGTCCCGGATGCAGCGTCGGGTCTTGCGGATAGCCGTAAATCCGCCCTTCGCGCACGGCCGGAATGTCCGGGTAGCGGCCCCAGAAGCCGGCTTTCGCGCGCGCGTCGGCGCCCATCTGGCCGTCGAGAATCACCTGCGGACGCGCGGCGATAATGTATTCGAGACTGAGCCGCGGCCAGCTCTGCGGGTCCGCGGCGGCGATATTCGCGCCGTGCGCCAGCGTGATCAATTCGTCCAGATACGTTCCGCGACCCACCGCGACCATCGGCTGATGCCCCACCACCATCAGCACGCGCCGGCGCGGCGCAGCGCTCAAACTATCTTCGAGCGCGGCGAATTGATTATGCATTTGTCCCAGCAGCGCCCGCGCCGCGGCGTCGCGTCCGACCGCCGCGCCCATCCGGGCGATACTCGCACGGATGCCGGCGATCGAATCGTCATTCACCATCAGCGTGCCGTAACCCATCGCTTGCAGCGCCCGGACCTCGCGGATATCGGACGAGCTGCTCAGGCCGATCACGATCGTTGGCCGGAGCGCCGCGATCGCCTCGAGATTCGGCGTGAGAAAAGTTCCCACCCGCGGCAGCCTGGCCGCTTGCGGCGGATAGTCGCAATACTGCGAGACGCCCACCACGTCGGGACCGGCGCCGATCGCGAACAGCGTCTCGGTCACCGACGGCGCCAGCGCCACGATTCGCGTCGGACGGGCCGGATCGGGCGGATCCGCCGCACGCGCCGCGCCGGCGCCCGCCGCGACACAAATCGCCGCTCCCAACGCCGCCAGGATAATCCGCCGCGGCCCGCCGCGCGCCGCCTCGATGCGTGATGCCACCCGCCGAAACTATCCGATCGCGGCCGCCGGCTTAAGCGCCCGCCGGCGCGCCGAAGCCGATTTGCATCTACCGGCCGCCTCGGTTAGCTTGCGACCCGCGAGGTGGTATCAGTGCGCAAAATCGCCGTCTGCATCAAGCAGATTCCGCTGATCGAGGACGCCAATTTTGATCCCGTCACGCGCACGATTCGGCGCGACGGCGTCAATGTGATGAGCGCGTATGACCTGCGCGCCGTCGCCCAGGCGGTCGAGCTCAAAAATCGCTTCGGCGCTGAAACCTGCGCGGTCACGATGGGTCCGCCGCAGGCGCGCGAAGTCCTCACCGACGCGCTCGGGATGGGTCTCGACCGCGCGGTCCATCTGCAGGACCGCGCCTTCGCCGGCGCCGATACGCTCGCGACCGCG
>JAJXYM010000409.1 GCA_021780585.1 Deltaproteobacteria bacterium | reverse complement strand
CGATTCGCCGCCCCCCTTCAGCTTGATCATAGATCATATCGGCGGCGCTTACGCAAAGATTTACTCGGGCGCGCGCTCGCGCCGCCGAGTCGTGGTAGATTATCCAGCCGGGACGCGATTCGAATTTGACCACGGAAACCGCATACCCGAACGAGATTTCGCCCGCCCCGCGATGCCTCCTGTGCGGCGGCGCAACCGCCTTCGCGCTCGAACGGCGCGGTTTCGCGATCGTGCGCTGCGCGAGCTGCGGCTTCGCCTGCGCGCCGGCGGCGGGCGCCGCGGACGCCGCGCGGCTCTATGCCGAAGACGAATTCTTTTTCGCCGGCCGGCCCGAAACCGCGCAACGCTCATGGTACGACGTCTTGTGGACGCGCAAACGGCCGTTCTATCTGGCGCGGCTCGACCGCATCGCCGGGTTCGCCCGGCCCGCGCGCGTGCTCGATATCGGCTGCGCCGGCGGTTACCTGATGCGCGCGGCGCGGGAGCGCGGATGGTCGGTTGAGGGCGTCGAGCCGTCGCCCGCGATGCGCGAACGGACGCGCGCGGCCCTCGGATGCCCCGTTTATGAATCGGTCGAGCAGGCGCGCGCGGCGGGCGGAAACTTCGATTGCGTGATGATGTTCGAGGTGATCGAGCATCTGGCGGACCCGGTCGCGGCGCTGCGCGCGATCCGCGATCTGCTCGCGCCCAACGGCGTTCTCGCGCTCAGCACGCCGAACTGCGACGCGCCCGGCGCGATCGACGGCAAGCCGCTCGATATCTGGTTCGTGCCGCCGATCCACGTTTCGTTCTTCAATCCCGCGACGCTCGTTCGATGCGTCGAGCGGGCCGGCTTCGCCGCGATCGCGAGCGCCGGAATCGAAGGTTTCGCGGGCGTGCTGGCAGGCGAAATCCGGCTGCCGCGATGGCTGCGGGCGGCGCTGAAACCCTTGCGCCGCGGCAAGCGTTTACTGCCGCATGGCGCGATCGGCAAACTGATCGAGCGGCGTTACGCGGGTCGGATCGATCTCCACCAGCGGCGCGACCCGGCCGGAATCGCGCGCGCCGACGTGCTCGAACTTTACGCCCGCCGCGTCGATTAGGCGTGCGCGCTCGCTTTCGTCATTGCCGGGCTTGACCCGGCAATCCAGCCGCGCACACCTTGGGCGGCCATGCCATTCGCAGTAGGATAAACCCTCTGACGAGCAACGCCGCTGAAGGCGGCGGAGGTGATTTTCGATGGCGGAAAAGATCGTGAAGACTGACGACGAATGGCGCGAAATGCTGACGCCGGAACAATACGAGGTCACGCGCCGCAAGGGCACCGAACGTCCCTTCACCGGCAAATACTGGGACTTTCACGAGCGCGGCGTCTATCTCTGCGTATGCTGCGGCAATGAGCTGTTCGCCTCGGATACCAAGTTCGACGCGGGCTGCGGATGGCCGAGTTTTTACGCGCCGCGCGCCGGCGATCGAATCGCGACCAACGAGGATCGCGCCTACGGCATGATTCGCACGGAAGTGACCTGCGCGCGTTGCGGCGCCCATCTCGGCCACGTCTTCGAGGACGGTCCGCGGCCGACCGGCCTGCGCTATTGCATGAACTCGGCCTCGCTCGATTTCGTCAAAAAGGACTAAGCCGCCATCCGCCGCACGCCCAGCGCTTCGGCGTTCGCCGTTCCCATCCGCCCGTGACGCCGGCGGGCAGGGCGCCGCGATGCATGATGACGTTGGCGTAATGCACGCCGGCGAAGCTCTCCAGCGGACCGCATCGGCGCGGCGACGAATCAATTCGCCACGCCGCGTATCCCAGTCCGTGCAACTCCTCCCATAGCTCGCGTCCGCTGCTGCCCATCGCCGCCAGGCACGGCTCGTAAAGTTCCATCAGGATCGCGGGATGATGCGCGCGGAGCAGCTCGCGCCCGCCCGCGATCGCGAACGGCTCCGCGCCCTGAATATCCATCTTGATCAGATCGACCCGCTTCAGTCCGGCGGCAGCGGCGTAAGTGTCCAGCCGCATCGCCGGCGTCGCGAGCCGCGCCACGTCCCCGGCCTGGCGCGCGATCGTCCATCCGCCCGAGTTGCCCTTGGCCTCGAGATCGGCGCGCAGGCCGATCGTCAGCTCGGTGTCCTCGTTCCAGAGCGCGGCGCGGACCGGATGGACGTTGGTGAGACGATTCGCCGCCAGATTGGCGCTGAGGCGCGCGAAGTTCCGCTCGACCGGCTCGAAACTGTGGACCGAGCCGTGCGGACCGACCGCGGTCGCCGCCAGCATCGTGAACTGGCCCACGTTGGCGCCGGCGTCGATCACCGTCATGCCGGGTTCGATCAACCGCGTGAACAGGAACGCCTCGACCGCGTCCCACAGACCCTCGAAATAGATATGGCGCTGGATGAAATCGGCGAAATCGCATTCGATCCAGCATCCATTGGGCAGGCGCGAGCGCATCGGCCGCGTCGCCAGTCGCGGCCCGAATTTCTCGATCAGCGGATAGAGCCGCGCGGACTTGCGCCCGGTCGCCGCCCATCGGCGCAGCAACCAGCGCAGCGGCGGGCGGACCAGAGCGGGGAGCGGCTTGCTTACGCGATCCATCGGCGGCGAATCCCTATCATTATATTCGCCGGGAGCGGCGCTGGCGAGCGGCCCGACCGCCGCCTGGGCGCCTCCGTCACCCTCGGGCTTGACCCGAGGGTCCATCCGAGTGGTCCGCACGCGGGCGGGCGCCGTTGCGACCGCGCCGCTCATGGACGATAATTGCCCGCAGTCAGGCATCAATCCGGTCGGCATCTCGATGACAGCGTCAACCGCAATTCCGGCGCATGCAAGCGCCGCGAGCGTAACCGCCGCGCCGGCGGTGGAAGCCTCCGAACTGCGTTTCAGCTATGGCGATCGCGCCGCGATCGACGGCGTGAGCTTCACGATCGCGCGCGGCGAATTCTTCGCTCTGCTCGGTCCCAACGGCGGCGGCAAAACCACCCTGTTCAAGATCATCTCGACGCTGGTCCCGCTCCAAACCGGCGACGCGCGCATCCTGGGCCACGACTTGCGCCGCGACACGCTCGCGCTCAGACGGCGGATCGGCGTGGTCTTCCAGCATCCGGGCGTCGACGGCAAGCTGACCGTGGCCGAAAACCTGGCGCATCACGGGCGCCTCTACGGCATCGGCGGCGCGCGCCTGCGCGAGCGATCGGCGGCGATGCTCGCGCGGTTGGGCCTGAGCGATCGCGCGGGCGATCTCGCCGAGACCCTCTCGGGCGGACTCAAGCGGCGGGTCGAGCTGGCGACGGCGCTGCTGCACGAGCCGGAACTGCTGGTGCTCGACGAACCCAGCACCGGACTCGATCCGGCCGCGCGCCGCGACTTCCTCATCTATTTGGCGCATCTGCGCGAAACCGCCGGCGTGACGATCGTGCTCACCACGCACTACATGGAAGAGGCCGAGCGCTGCGATCGGATCGGCGTGCTGCATCAGGGGCGGCTGGTCGCGATCGCGCCGCCCGCCGAACTCAAGGCGCGCGTGGGCGGCGATATCGTCGCGATCAACGCGCGCGACCCGGAGGCGCTGCGCCGCAAGATCGCGGAGCGGATGCGGATCAACGCGGTCCTGGTGGACGGCGTGCTGCGCGTCGAACGTCCGCGCGGCCATGATTTCGTGCGTGACGTGGTCGAGGCGTTCGGCGACGAAATCGAATCGGTGACCTTCGGCAAGCCGACCCTCGAGGACGTCTTCGTTCATCTCACCGGCCATCGCTTTTTCGCCGGCGCCGCCGGCGCCGGAGATAATGGAGACGCGCGATGAGGGAAATCGCGATGCAGGCGGGAACCTTATGGCTGCGCGAGATCACGCGCTTCATGCGCCAGCGCAGCCGCGTCATCGGATCGTTCCTGCAGCCGTTGGTCTTCTGGCTGCTGCTGGGCGCGGGCCTGCGCGCGTCATTCCGGCCGGCCGGGATGCCCGCCGGGATGGATTATTTCCAATATCTCTATCCCGGATTCATCGTGCTGGTGCTGCTGTTCACCGCGATCTTCGCGACGATCTCGACCGTCGAGGATCGGCGCGAAGGTTTCCTGCAGGGCGTGCTGGTCGCGCCGATCTCGCGCGCGACGATCGTGATCGGACAGGCGCTCGGCGGCGCGACCCTGGCTTGGGTTCCGAGCGTTATCTTTCTGGTGCTGGCGCCGTTCGCCGGAATCCATCTGACCCTCGGCGCGGCGCTCGCGGCGGCCGCGATGATGGCGGTAATCGCCTTCGCGCTCACCTGCATCGGACTCGCAATCGCATGGAAGATCGAATCGACGCAGGGCTTCCACGCCATCATGAACCTGATTCTCGTGCCGATCTGGCTGCTCTCCGGCGCCTTCTGGCCGATCGCCGGCGCGCCCGCCGCGCTGCAATGGATCATGCGGCTTAATCCTCTTACCTACGGGATGGCCGCGCTGCGCCAGACGCTCTATCTCGGCGCCACCGAGGCGCTGGGCGGACTGCCGTCGCTGGCGTTCGCGATTACGATCGCGATCGCGTTCGCGCTCGCGACCTTCGCGCTGGCCGCGCGCACCGCGCGCCGCGCGACCGCCTTCTGATTCGCACGGGACGCGCATTCGCGCTCACGTCCACCGCGTAATTCGCGCGTGGACCAATTCTTACAGCGGGTCGAAATAGGTTTCGACGCGCCCCTCGAAATGAAATTCGCGGGCGAGGCGGATCCATTTGCGATCGCGGCCGTGCAACGGTTCGGGCAGCCGCTCGAGCGGAAAAAATCCGGCGTCCAGAGTTTCCAGCGGATGCAGCCTGAGCGCGCCGCCATCGAGCCGGCAATGGAACAGCATCGAATAGAGATGGCGCATCGGCGAACCCGCCTTGAGGCTGTCGATTATGCCGATCAGCCGCGTGGGCGTGACGACCAGGCCGGTCTCCTCGAGCGCTTCGCGCGCGACGTTTTCCGCCGGCGATTCGCCCACGTCGCAGAAGCCGGTCGGATACCACCAGCGCCCGCCTGGCCGCTGGATCATCAGCAGTTCGTCGCGCTCGTTGAAGACAATCGCGCCGCATCCTACCCCCGCCGTGACGTAGCCGTCGTAACCCGCTCCGACTTCCGCGCGCCATCGCGCGGCCAGCGCGACGGCGTCGAGCGCGGCGTTCGCCTCCAGCGCGGCGCGAACGCGCGCGGCCTCGTGCAGCAGGCTTTCGTAGCGTTCGGCGTCGTAGCCTTCCGGCTTGAACGCCAGGCCGGTGCGGCCGATCGCGGCGATTCGTTCGACGAAGCGGGCGAGTTCGAGCAACAGATCATCGGCGGCCATCGGCGGTCCTCGCGAATGGGGAGATATATTTGTCTGGACGGGCGTGCTGGAGAAAGTATCTGGTCGGAAAACTGCCTGTTATCTCTTTTTGTTCTTCACCGGGATGGGCATGTTGTACCCTGCGAATAGGTCTTTAGGCGATGCGCCATATAGATCCGCGCTTTTAAGCGCCTTGGAGACTTTCATCAGTATCAATTGACAAATTATCACCCCATTCTCACCCGCGCGAAGTTCATAGGCTGCTTCACTATGGTTAGTCAATTCCAGCGTGATGGGATCGCTATACCCGGGATCGATCTTTGGCGCTGTGACATGGATTCCGATTCCGAACCGCGCAAAGCTGCTGCGACCTTCCACCAGGCCCATCAAATCGTTTGGTAGGTGAACAGCCTCAAATGTTCGAGAAAGAACAAATTGCTTCGGCTCCAATTTCCAGCAATCTCTTTCATGATGTTCCCACAGATCTTCCGCTTCGAAGAGGTCTTTTGGATTTTGAATATCATAGGTGGCCACGCCCTTTTTCTTCTTGAAAATGGTAAATATCGGCGCGAGGCGCAAGTCAATCGAGCATTGATCGATCCTGTCGAATGAGATTTCGGGCGCAAATGATAGGCTACGAGGATGATTAGGCTTTTTAAGCCCCGCTTTCACCCGATTTATCAAATCAGGCTTGGACAGTATCATTTGCGATTAGTGACGATGGAGTCAGAATTGCCCCACTCGACGGTGATTGGCCGCGGATTCCAATTACAATGTTATCATTACTCACATCGGCCACGACCCCGCGCACGCTGTCGTGGCCTTCCAATACCCCTTGCTTCAGTTCCGAGGTGCTGACGAATCCAAACCATTCACTCAATCCAGTCTTGACATATACTCGGCGCTCATTCGGAAAAGGCCCGCCTCGAACTTCGCAAGGTATCCAAACCTTCATTCCCTTTTTTATGTTGCTGGGCTTCATTTTTTGCTCCTGACCCGAACGGTCTCCCTTTGATCGCCTGTCAGGGGTCGGCCAGATAATGCCATGGTTGGATGACTTATAACCAGAAATTTTTTGGCCACGCAAATGACCCGGTCTGGCCGCGGGTTTTTCGGCGCAGCGCGCGCCGCCCGAGATAACGGGGGCATCGGCGGCCATCGGCGGTCCTCACGACGATCGTAACAGCCGCGCCACTTCGGACGAAACCGGGCGCGCCGCCGGCGCGCCGCGCGGGTGGACGATCGCGGCGCGATCCGACTAAGCTCGGCGCGAGGAGAACTCACGATGCCGTCGTCACAATTCTTTGCCGAGAGTCCGGCCGAAGTTGGCCTCAACCCCGACAAGGTCCAGGCGCTGCTCGAGCGCGCCGGCCGCGAAGTTCGCGACGGCGTGCTGCCGGCCTGCCAGGTCGCGATCGCGCGGCGGGGCAAAATCGCCGCGATGCGCACCTACGGCCGCGCGACGCAGGGCGGCGTCGAGCGGCCCGCGACCGACGACACCCGGTTCGTCGCGATGTCGGCGACCAAGGCGATCACCTCGTCCGCGCTGTGGCTGCTGATGCAGGAGGGCCGGATCAGCCCCGACGACCTGATCGTCAAGTACGCGCCCGAGTACGGGACCAACGGCAAGGAAACCACCACCGTCGAGCATCTGCTGACGCATACCGCGGGCATTCCGATCGCGCCCGGTTCGCCCAAGGATTGGGGCGATCGCAAGCGGCGGCTCGAACGCTTCGCGCAATGGCGTCCGGAGCATCCGCCGGGCGCGCGCTTCGCCTACCACGTGCATGCGAACTACTGGCCGATCGCGGAGGCGATCGAACGGATCAGCGGCGTGCGGCTGGGCGATTTCGTGCGCGCAAGGATTGCCGAGCCGCTCGGCATTCCCGGTCTGCGGATCGGCACACCGCGCGAGTTGCAGGATCGCATCGCGGACCTCGCGTGGATCGGCGAACCGGCGCATGACGACGAATATCGCAAGCTCGGCGTCACGCCGCCGCGCGCCGGCGTTTCCACGATCAACGAAGGCGTCGTGCTCGAATTCAACGATCCCGTGCTGCGCGAGACCGATTTTCCGGCCGGCGGCCTGACCACGACCGCGGGCGACCTCGCGCTCTTCTATCAGGCGCTGCTCGCCGACGGCCGCGCTCCCGACGGCGCGCAAATCTGGCGGCCCGAGATGCTCGCCGAGGCGCGCCGGATCCGCAGCGGCGAACTGAAGGATCCGATTCTGAAAATCCGCGCCAACCGCGCCCTGGGAATCGTGATCGCGGGCGACGACGGCCGCGCCAACATGCGCGGCTTCGGCCGCACCAATTCGCCGCTCGCGTATGGCCATCCGGGGTTCGGCGGGCAGATGGCGTGGGCGGATCCGGCGAGCGGGATTTCCTTCGCCTATCTGACCAACGGCTTCGACCGCAACGATTTGCGCGAGGGCCGACGCAGCGTCGCGCTATGCAGCCTGGCGGGCGCCTGCGCGGAATGATCGCGCGTCGCCGGCGCCGCGAAGGACGGCGTCAAGGCGTGCTTGCGGGGTGAAGAATTTCCCCCCGTTTCACGTGAAACATCGCTTGGCGAAGAAAAAGCGAGAAAGGGGAAACATTTCACCCGCAAGCGAAATTGCCGCGAACGGCGGATCGGAGCGCGCGCATGGACGAGCCGTGGCGGCATGAGCGCATAACGCTGCGCAGCGGACTCGCGATGCATATCGCGCGCGCCGGCGCGGGTCCGCTGATAGTGATGCTGCACGGCTTTCCCGAATGCTGGTATTCGTGGCGTCATCAGCTCCGCGCCTTCAGCGATCGCTATGAATGCGTCGCGCCGGACCTGCGCGGTTACGGCGAGACCGACGCGCCGATCGGCGTCGCCAACTACACGATCGAAAAGCTCGTCGGCGATGTCGCCGACCTGATCGCGGCGCTCGGCCGCGAACGGGCGATCGTCGTCGGCCATGACTGGGGCGGCGTAATCGCATGGGCGACGGCGTTGATTCGGCCCGACGTGGTCGAGCGGCTGATCGTGCTCAACTGCCCGCATCCGCGCAAATATATCGAAACCGTCCGGCGCGATCCGTGGCAGATGCTGCGAAGCTGGTACATCCTGTTCTTCCAGATTCGCTGGCTGCCCGACGCGCTGCTGCGGATGCGCAAGGCCGCATTGGTCGGCCGGATGATTCGCGACAGCGCCTACGTCAAGGAAGCGTTCAGCGACGACGACCTTGCGCATCTGCGGGAGGCTTTCACACATCACTATTCCGCGACCGCCGCGATCAACTATTACCGCGCGCTGATGCGGCGCGACCTGTGGCCTCCGCCGCCCGACCATTGGACGAATCGCAAGATCGCGGCGCCCACGATGCTGATCTGGGGCGAGCATGACGTGGCCCTGCGCAAGGAGCTGACCTACGGGATGGAGAGTCTGTTCACGGGTCCGTTGCGACTCGAATATGTCCCCGACTCGGGCCATTGGGTGCAGCAGGAGCGGCCCGCGCGGGTCAACGAGCTGATCGGAGATTTTCTCGCCGCGACGAATCCATAGACGCGCAGCGGCGATCGATGCGACTATCGCGGGAGTGAGCGGCGGACGGCGCGGCGATACGGCCGTTTCGCGGAGGGCGACGATTATGGCGGACCGCTATATCAATCCGAAGGTCAAGACCGTCAGCACCGGCATCCCGGGACGGCATCTGTGGAGCGCGCGGCACAATCAGCTCGTGGTCGACGACGGCGCCTATCACGGCGGACCGGGCGAAGCGCCGGGAGCGGGCGAACTGTTCCTCGCCGGCATCACGGGATGCGCCACCCACATGGTCGAGCGGCTGGCGCATGCGGCCAACGCGCCGCTCAAGCGGGTCGAAGTCGCGATGGAGGCGATGATCGACACGCAGGCGAAGCGCGAAGGGCCGGCGATTTTCGAAAACGCCCGGCTCCATTTCACGATCGCGGGCGTGAGCGAAAAGCTGGCGCGCGAATTCGTCGAGACCTACAAACGCCATTGACCGCTCTACGGATCGGTCGCGGTCGCGACCGCCGACACCACCGTCGAGCTGACGGTTCTGCCCTAATCGACCTCGCGGCGCGGATCGGCTAATACGGTCCGCGCCGCGCCTTTTCCGCCGGCGCCGAAATTCCAGGCCGCGTCGCCAATCGAAGCGGCTCGCCGCGCTAGTGCGCGCCTGAGCGGCTATGCGCTAAAATAAAGCCGGTATGCGTTGGACTACCGATAAAATTCGTCAGTCGTTTTTGGACTTTTTCGAGGCCAAGGGTCACAAAATTGTCCCTTCAGCGCCGCTGATTCCCAAGGGCGACCCGACGCTGTTGTTCGTCAACGCCGGGATGGTCCCGTTCAAGGATTATTTCCTCGGCGTGCGCACGCCGCCGGACGCGCGCGTCGTGGATTGCCAGAAATGCCTGCGCATCTCCGGCAAGCATAACGACCTCGAAGCGGTCGGCCGCGACAGCTATCACCATACGTTCTTCGAGATGCTCGGGAACTGGTCGTTCGGCGACTACTACAAGCGGGAAGCGATCGAATGGCATTGGGAGCTGGTCACCAAGGTCTGGGAGATTCCTGCCGACCGGCTCTACGCGACGATTTATAACGACGACGACGAGGCCGAAGCGGCGTGGAAGACGATTCCCGATCTGCCGGCGGGCCGGATCCTGCGCTTCGGCGAGAAGGACAATTTCTGGGAGATGGGCGAGACGGGGCCGTGCGGACCCTGCTCGGAAATCCATATCGATCGCGGCGTCAAAGCGTCGAAGCAATGTCCGCATCCGGCGACTGAGTGCGGCGTGAACGTGGACGGATGCGCGCGCTATATCGAACTGGGTAATCTCGTTTTTATCCAGTACAATCGCGACGCGGCGGGAAAACTCACACCGCTGCCG
>JAJXYM010000398.1 GCA_021780585.1 Deltaproteobacteria bacterium | reverse complement strand
GGAGGACGTGTTCGGCGGCGGGCGCGACGGCTTGGTCGCGGGCGCCCTGTCATGGCAGGGCAAGGCGCGCAAAGTCGCGGGCGGCTATCGCGTGGACGGCCGCTGGCAGTTCTGCAGCGGCGTCGATCGGTCGGACTGGGTGATGCTCGGATGCGCGGACGCGGAGGCCGGCGGACCGGGCGTGCATATCGTGGCGCCACGCGAGGAGATTATCGTCGATGACACCTGGCAGGTGCTGGGACTGCAGGGCACCGGCAGCAAGGACGTGCTGGCGCGCGATCTGTTCGTGCCGGCGCATCGCACGATCGACAGCCGCGCGATGATCACCGGCGCGTCGCCGCATCTGACGAACCACGCGACGAAGCGGTTTCAGATCGCGGCGGAAGCGATGCTGGCGCTGGTGGGAGTTTCGGCGATTCTGGGTTCCGCGAGATTCGCGCTGGCGAAGTTTATCGAACGGACGCGCGAGCGGCGGGTGATAATCACCGGCGCGCGCAAGGCCGAGCATGCGCCGACGCGGATCCGGCTGGCCGAGGCGGCGGGCGAAATCCAATGCGCGGAACTGCTGCTGCGCGACGGTCTCGGATTGATCGACGAGGTTATCGAGAACGGAGTGAATCCGACCGATCCGGGCTATCGGGCGCGGGTCAAATGGCAGACCGCCTATGCGGTCGAGCTATGCCGGCGGGCGGTTTCGCGGCTGTACGCGGGATCGGGCGCGCACGCGGTGTACGATTCGAGTCCGCTGCAACTGGCGTTTCGCAACGTCAATGTCGGCGCGCAGCACGCGACGCTGGATTTCGAGACGGCGGGCGAGATCTACGGCAAGCTGCGTTTAAGTGAATCGGCGGGCTAGTATGATTTGCCGAACCGACCGGCCGGATTGAGTAATCAGTGATTCTTCGCATCGCTCAGAATGGCGGGAAGCGAAGAATCCCGTGTTATTTCAGATAGTCAGTCGGTCGTCGATGGCGGCAGGAGAGCGCGGCGCGATAGTTGCAATTTTTTGTCGCAACTATCGCGCCGCGCTCCCTGGTGCGGCGTCGCGTTAACGCGCGACCCAGCCGCCGTCGATCGCCAGCGGATGGCCGGTGACGAACGACGACGCGTCGGAGCAGAGCCAGACGACGCCTTCGCCGATCTCCTCCGGCTTGCCCATCCGGCCGATCGGCTCGCCCTCTTCAAGTTCGGTCTTGCCGAAATCCGGGCTGGAGTCCATCAGCCGCTCGACCATCGGCGTGTGAATCACGCCCGGACATACGCAGTTGACGCGGATATTCTTGCGAGCGCATTCGGGCGCCGCCGTGCGCGTGAGTCCGATCACGCCGTGCTTGGACGCGGTGTACGCCGAGAGGCCGACAAAGCCGGCAAGGCCTGCGACCGAAGCGGTGTTGACGATCGCGCCGCCGCCCTGCTTGAGCATCTGCGGAATTTCGTACTTCATGCAGAGCCATACGCCCTTGAGGTTGATCGCGATAATGCGGTCGAAATTCTCCTCGGTGCAGGCGACGGTGTCGGTCGCTTTGCCCTCGATCCCGGCGTTATTGAAGGCGCAATCGAGGCGGCCGTAGGTTTCGACGGTCTTGTTGATCATCATCTCGACGTCTTTGGTGACCGAGATGTCGGCGTGAATGAAAGCGGCGTCGCCGCCTTTTTCCTTGATCATCTTGACGGTGCGTTCGCCGCCTTCGGGAACGTAGTCGGCGATCATCACCTTGGCGCCTTCGCGGGAGAGCGCGAGCGCGGTGGCGCGGCCGATGCCCGAGCCGCCGCCGGTGACGAGAACGATTTTTCCCTGAACCAATCCGGCCATGATTAAATCCCCTTGGGGTTAGCTGAAAATCCCGAGGGTCTTTATTGATCCGGGCGCGGCAGGAATGCAAACGGGCGGGCGGCGAGAGATTACAAATAGTAGCTAAATGCTACAAATCGTCATTGTCGCCGCCGCTTCCGTCTTCGCCGCCGCCGTCGAAATCGCCCGAGGCCTCCATTTCGTCGACCGCCTCGTTGAAGTCGTCGCCGGCGAATTCGTCGCCCATCTCGCGCCCCATCTTGCGCATCAGGCGCGCGACGCTTTTCGGATCATTTTCGTCGAAGTCGCCGAAATTGGAGGGATCGGCGAGCGCGTCCATCCGCGCCTCCTCGCCGCGCGGCGTCGCGAAGCGCGACAGCACGCGGCGCATCGCGGAGGAGCCGCAGTGGCGGCATTTGGCGTCGGCGCGTTCGCTGACGCGCATCGTGAGCACGCTGGTGAGACGGCGGCATTTTTCGCACTGATATTCGTAGATCGGCATCACGCGCCCCGGCGGCGTTCCGCCCGCGATGGAGTCGGGATCAAATTTAGCGCGGCGCGCAGGGAGGGCAATAGCGGCGCCGGCAGGAAAATCGGCCGGGTAGCCGCCGGACGCAGGCGCAAGGCCGCGATCGCGTTGGCGGTGGTGACGGCGCGGACGGCGGCGGCGGTTTCACCGACGATGAGCGCGATGGCCTCGATCGCCCGC
>JAJXYM010000035.1 GCA_021780585.1 Deltaproteobacteria bacterium | reverse complement strand
CTCGTTGCGCCTGCGCTCGCGGCGCTCGATCGCGGCGGAATTTTGGCGATCGCGGGAATCCATCTGACGCCGATTCCAATGCTGGAATACGAGCGCCATCTGTTTTACGAAAAGGAACTCCGCAGCGTCACCGCCAACACCCGCGCCGACGGCCAGGAGTTTATTGATCTCGCCGCCGCGATTCCGATTCGCAGCCATACCATCCCGCTCGAGCTCGCCGACGCGAATCGCGCGCTGCGGATGCTCAAGCATGACGAGCTCAAGGGCGCCGCGGTGCTGCGCGTGTCATCCTAGCTGGAAATAAAACGGGACCGCACAGAGACTTTCTCCGTGCGGTCCCGGCTGAGCGAAGTAGCTATTTACAGGTCCAGTT
This sequence comes from Deltaproteobacteria bacterium, assembly GCA_021780585.1. Lineage (GTDB taxonomy): Bacteria > Desulfobacterota > Binatia > Binatales > Binataceae > JADMIL01. The sequence goes on along the minus strand of JAJXYM010000035.1, from coordinate 2,131 downwards.
CGCCGCGTCGTCGACGTTGCCCGAACCGCTATAATGCGCCGTTTCCGGATAGGCGCAAAGCGGCATCGTGCGGCCCGTCGTCGTGTTGGCCGCGATTATCCCGTCGGGCGGGATGTTGCCTTCGACCCACTCCACCAGCGGCGACAACGGATCGAACACGTTCGGTCCCGGTCCGCCGCCGCAATGATGCATTCCGGGGACCATGAACAGCCGCGCGGTGTCGCGGGTGCGCGTCCAATTGTTGCCGAGCGCCGCGTTGACGCGCTGATAGTATTGCACGCTGACGAACGGGGTCAGCGCCGGATCGCTCCAGCCGTGGTACATCAAAAGTTTGCGCTTCTGATGCACCAGCGGCCACAGATTCGGATTTTCACCGTTCGAGCCCCAGCGGCTGACATTCGCGATGAGGGTGTTCACGTCGCCGGCGTTGTTGAAGCTGAAGTCGAGCGAATCATAGTTCGGATTACCGTAAACGCCGTACTTGAAATACTGGTCCTGAAATACCCATTGCAGCGGAAAGATACTGGCGCCCCACGGCTGGGAAACGCCCAGCGTCGGCTGCGTGAAGCCGGTGATCCACGCCTGCCATCCGTCGATACCGCCCGGATCGCTCTGCGTATAGCCGGGATAGAGTTGCATCCCGTTCTTGCTTTTGGCGCCCGCCCAGATTTTTTGCAGCGCCGTCACCTGGTCCGGAGTCAGGCATCCGGTGACGTTGTCGTTCGAGCACAGAATCGTCGTCGGATCGAAATTGCATTTGCGCGGATCCTGAATCAGCCCGTCAACCACGCCGTCCAGCCCGTCGCATTCCGCCAGCACGCTCGAATCGAGCAGGGCGATATTGTCCGGCGATAACCAACTGTCGCTCGACGCCAGCAGCGCCTGATCGTTCCAGTTGAAGCCTCCGATCGGATTGCCGATCGCCGGATCGCCGACCGACAGTCCGTCGAAATCCTCGGGGTAAAGCTGCGCCTCGACCAGTCCCTGGCGGCCGCCCGTCGAGCATCCCACATAATACGATTTGACCGGCCCGCCAGTGTAATAGGCGCCGATAATCGTCTTGGCCGTCGCCGTGCTGACGTGCACCGAGCGGAAGGCGAAGTCCTCGGCGGCGGCCAGATTGTGCAGCAGGAACGATCCGTCCAGATCGGGCACCGGCGCGCCGCTCTCATGGCCGGTGTCGGTCGCGGCGTTGGCGAAGCCGTTGCTCAACACGATATTGTAATCGGTCGAGCCGACCGCCTGCAGCGTTCCGGCGTAACCGCCGTTGCCGAAAAACGCCAGCCGCCCATTCCATGTGTCCGGCAGGTCCACTTCGAAGCCGACGTGATTCGGCCCCGGATTGGTCGTTTCGATCGATCCGATCACCTGGCAATAGGGCGTGCCGTAGGGCGCCGGCAGCACCGTTTCCTGCGCTGTCGTGATCGTGACGTTGGCCGGCACGACACCCTGAATCGTGCCCGGATCACACGACAGATTGGCCAGCGCGCGTCCCGGCGCGACGGCCTCGATCGCGAGCGCGAGCGTTAGCGCGGCTCCTGCCGTGGCGATAAGCCTGACGGCTCGGTTCATTTTCGTAGCTCCCCCAAACGATCCGCCAAGGCGGATCGGCTGCGCATCAAGCGGTCGGTCGCTCGATGCGAGTGACCGAGAGAGCGCGTAACATTCCCGTAAAATTCCGTCAAGCACAAAATTCCCACGTATGTGCAAATAGCGCCTAAATTTTGTCGTCAGGGTTGGGAATAGGGCGAACCTGGCGAGACCTTGGGCGTTGCGACCCGGCGTCGCGCCGGCCGGGCCGCGTCCCGCCGGCTGACCGCCGGGTTTTTCTTTACGCCGCCCGCGCCGCGACGCATGATAATGGCCGAGACGATTTTCCACGAGGTTCCAATGAATCTGAAGGATGCGGTTGCGATAATCACGGGCGGCGGCTCCGGCCTGGGCGAGGCGACGGCGCGCGCCTTCGCCGAAGCCGGCGCCAGGATCGCCATTGTCGATCTGCCCGGTTCGCCCGGCGCGAAAATTGCCGAGAGTCTCGGCGAACGCGGCCTGTTCACCCCCGCCGACGTGGTCTCGGGCGAGGCGGTCGAGGCGGCGATCGCCGCCGCCGTCAAACGCTTCGGCACGCTGC
>JAJXYM010000042.1 GCA_021780585.1 Deltaproteobacteria bacterium | reverse complement strand
TGAGTCCGAAGCCTTCGCGCTGCCGGACGCCGTTGGTTCGGATATCGGTGGTGATGCGGGTCCCCGACAAGCGCTCGAACGATTTCTGGAGTTGGTCGTAATCGCCGCCTCCGGTATGGCGGTTGGTGCTCACGAGCAAATCGTAAGCGGTCACGCGCACGGTCGGACTCACGTCCTTGCGGTCAGCGTTGATCGCGGCGACCAATTGGCTCACCGCGTAAATCAGGATGTCCTTATCCCAGATAGTCGCGAGACCATAAGCGCTGGGGGCGATTACAATCCGGTTGCTGTTGTGCTCGTAGCTTCGGATGCGCTTATCGGGCTTTTTGGACAGGCTGAACATCGGATGCTCCATTGAGTGCCTGTCGTCCTTGACCGCCCATTCGACCAGATCGGCGATGAAGAAATCGCGGTTCGGGTGGCGATCGGGGAGGCGGCGCGATTGTGACCGATCAGCGAGGCGCTGAACGCGTTCGACGATTTCGGACAGTTTTTCCACGTGGCTTCACCATCCCCGGCCCGGAATTTTTGGGCGGCCCGAACCTGGCGGCATCCGCGCCCGCCGGCGGCCGGTCGGGTTCACGAGGCGCCGAGGCCGTGGCGCTGGGACCACAATTCGAACGCCTGCCGGAGAAGTTCGGATTGTTTGAGGCCGAAGGTCGCCGCCGCGATTTTGAAATCTTTCTTGAACTCGGCGGAGACGCGGAAATTCAGCGCGGCCATGCTGCCGAGCTCGGGCTTTTGAATATTCCCGCGCGTTTCCTCGCGCCCCGGCGGTTCGCCCTTGGTGTTCCTGATTGGACTGGGAACCGACGTTGCCATATTACCCTGCCTTTCTTCCGGAGTCCGCGTCGGAAACCCGCGCGCTGACAAAATCGATGACGCCCTGCGCGACCCGCTCAGCCCGCTCGCGCAGACTCGAATGAACAGTCTCTGAAAGCGCCCTGCCCTGGTCGCTGGCGCGCCGATAACCGGTGCGCTCGGGCAGCTCTCCCTCCAGCGCCTTGTAACCCGCGCGCCCGACGTAAGCACGCGCTTCGACGATTTCGGCGCTGCGGTCGCCCACACGGCAAAGGACGAACGCGAGCTTGTCGACGCTCACGCCATGACCGACCAATTCGTGGGCAAGCAGCACGGAGGGCTTCAAATCGTCGAGGCTGAGGCCGGTCGGTAGAATGACGGCGTCGCTGGCGTTGGCGATCTCGAGCGTGCCCGCCATCGAATGCGGCTGGCCGTCGAAGACCAGCAGGTCGTAAGTGGGGGCCACCTTGAGCGCCTGGGCGACGGCGCCGAAAGGCTCGACGGCGACCTCGGGTTTGACCCCGGCGCGTTCGCGGCGCTGCTTCCAGTCGGTGCTGGTGCCTTGTGAAATATCGAGATCGGCGATCTTTACGCGCCAACCGGCCGCGGCGTATTCACGCGCGACGAGTCGCGCCAGGGTGCTTTTGCCGACGCCGCCCTTTTGGGAAACCACGCCAACAAGCGTAGCCATCTCCGCCACCTCCACCCCACACTCGTGTAAACCCGAAAGCAAGATAGCACGCTAACACGAAAACACGCAAAACGTCGCCGCACGCGGCCAGACGCATGTGTGCAAGCTCGCAAACCAGCAAACACTATTGCGTGCTTTCGTGCTTTCGTTTTGACAGAAGCCCCAGGTTTTTCGTCCACTTTTCCGGCAATTTAGCGCTCCGAGGTGCGTGCTTTAACGTTTACGTTAATTAACGCAAACGTGCATACGTGAAAACTGGTTTTCAATAAAACACCAATGCACGATCTCGTGCGGCGCGCCGCGGCGGTCGTCATTCCGCCGCCCTACCCTCGTACAGCGTCGGCTGCTTGCAAGCACAATTTCCATTTTATTTGCTTTCGTGTTTGCACGATTTCCGCTTTGCACGCATTCGCGCTTTCACGCCGCGCGACTCCGCGAAGCGAACCGGTCGGCCCCTCTCGCGGAGCGCAACGAACCGCGAACATGTGCTGGCTTTCTGGCTTTCGTGTTTGCACGTATCTCTCCGAATTTGACAGGACACCTGGCCAGAGGACGCCCGGGGCGAACGGAGTCCACTTACGTTTTTCGCTCCGGCGAAGCGCCAGCCAATGCGTGTTTGCGTGTTTGCTCGCAAACACGCAAACACGAATGTGCAGGTCTCCGGCCGCGATGACGCTGATTGTTCCGAGGACTCCAGGACCCACGGAGAGCGAACGCCGGATTCACAAGAACCCGGCGCCGCCACTTTCATCATTCCGTTTGGCGGGCGCGGCCGAGGACATAATCAGCCGCATGTTGTGCTTGCGCGGCGGCGAGCGTCACCAGCCGCTGATCGCCACGAAGCTTCGCCAGCCAGCCTTTTATGTAGGCCGACTGATTCTCCAACACGGCGGGCGAAATTCCCGCCTCGGCGCAGAGAAACGCCGCTCCCATCTCCGCGACGAGCTCTTCAGACGCATAGACCGGCGAGCCGAAGGGAGCGGCCTCGGCGATCGACTCGCGGGCCAGCCGCTTCGGATGTCCCGTCGCATGCGAGAGTTCGTGAAAAGCGGTGGCGTAGAGTTCCGCGACGTTGTCAAACAATTCGGGGCGGGGCAGGGTGATTCGATCCGCACTCGGGCTGTAGAAAGCCTTGTCGCCGGCGTACTCGATTTCAGGCGGATTTGGCATGCCCGCAATAATTCGTTCGGCCGCCGCGATGGGCTCGTGCCGATGAGTTTCGATTTTTGGCAGTCGGTCGAGCACGGCTTGGGGAAGTTCGCATTGTTGAAGGTTGAAGACTCGATAAAACCTGAGGAGGAACCGGCGGCGAGTATGCGCATCAACGCCGATTGGCTCGGCGGTCGCTTCAGGCTCGGCGGCATCGCCATCGTAGGCGTCGACTTTCCAAAAGATCACGAGCTGGCTTGATTCGCCCTTTCTGATCCGCCCGGCAAGTTGGTTTGCCTGGCGCAAGGTGAGCCAGAAGGGCGAGACGAATTTGGCGGCTGAGAGCAGAAAGAAATTAACGCCGCGATACGGACGTCCGCTCACCAGATTGCGGGGCGCGCCGACGGCGCTCCATGGCCGCCGCCACGGGACTATTCCCTGCTCAAGCAGGCCGACAATTTTTTCGGTGACGATTTCGTAAGTGGTCATGCGTCTGGCTCCTTGTGTGCGCCCGCGTCCCCGCAGGGGCAGGGCGGTTCTGGTTCGGCAAAAACACCCCGAACCTTTCTTTCCCCTTCGGCCTCTTCGCGTGGGCATGAGAGGCGAAGGGGAAAGCGACCGTCGGCGGAGCGCAGCGGAGCGACCAATGCGCGGCGCGCAGCAATTCAAGTCCGGCGTGCCGGAGCGCGGCGGTCCCCTGGACCGGCGCGACGGACTTGAGCGCAGCGCCGCAGGCGGAGTGGGGGAGGGCGGCGGCGATTCAGGGCGTGGACGAAAAGAAATGTGAGGCGGCGGCGACTGTGCTACAGTCTCTGCCAGGAGGGCGTACCTTCTTGGGATCGTTGGAACGAGCGGTATGGGAATCGGCTGCAGCCGAATCGGGCGGCGCGGGCGGAGAGCCGGTCATTTCGATCGACGCGATCGAAGCGGCGGTCGCCGAAGCCTTCAACGTCAGTCGCCGGGATTTGTCCGGAGGCCGAACGCCGCTTCGGATCAACGATTATCCGACCTGTGTGCGACAGGCGCGGAAGGCCGCGACCTATCTTAGCCGCAAGTTGACCGACGAGCCGGCGGCGCGCGTTGGCGCCCGGTTCGGATTCGCCGCGAGCACGGTGAGCGGCGTGCCAAAGCTGGTGGAACGGCTAGTCGATAGCGACCCGGAATTTGCCGCCTGTCTCGGCGGCGCGTTGCGTCGGCTCCAGGCGCCGCTTGGACATGCGGGGGACAACGGCAAGACCCGATAATCTCCCATCCTACGGTTGCGGGACGCGCCGGCTATGGCGGAGTTCCGCGTCCGCTAAAGCGGTCAATCGTGAAATTCCCGGTCCGACCTTTTTTCTAGCGATCCATCGAGAGGGCCGCGTCGGCCACATGCGATCCTCCGAGTCATTCCAAGTGCGCGCTTTTGTGCAAGCCAGATAGCACGCAAGCACGCAACTGTTTCAAATCTTACGCCGCCCATCTTATCGCCGCGGGCCGCCGGCCATGCGCGCGATTCCACGCCGCCGCGCGCCAAGCTTCGGCCGAAGCTTGAGAGACCGTCAGTTCCGGACGCGTCCCAGGCCCGGCCTCCCTTTCGGGACCCGATCGCCATGGTTGGGAACACACTTTGCGCCTAAACATGCTTCATCAAACATCCATTATCTATCAATAAAGCGAATTACCAGACGCAATCTTAAAGTGCGCGGAGTCTCTTGTTCGGCATCGAAATTAATCAAAGCGCTGGGAATTGCCTGTTGTAAGAGGGAAATTTTGGAAGAATTCTTCCTCAAAGATTTGACGCGAAAAAAATAAAACAATCATATTAAAAATTGCCAAAACTCATCAAAACACAATCTTAATTGATCTAATACAACTCCTATCAACGTTAATTGGAGCTGAATTGTCTGCGCCGCCCTTCACATGTTCGTTGTATTTTGATATCAGCCAACTGAGCGGAAGGCCGCATAATTCAGTCAGTGGTTCGGCGCGAATCTGCTTTCTGGTTGGAGGGATTTGGGCCATGGGGGAATCGACGATTTCACATGGGATGGCGGACGCATTCCCATTTCATCTCTACGGATTGTAGACCATTGGTTGGTCCGGCAATAAACTGGCTCCAGAGGAGGGCGGTTTCATGAAAACGGCGGTGATTCTATTTGGATTCGCCATGATGTGGGCCATGACGCCGGGCGCGGGTCGGTGCGCAAACGTGATTGGCTCGGTTCAGAATGAACAAGGGCGTCCGGTAAACGACGTGGTGATTTCGGCGCGAAATTCCGCCGGGATGACCATGAGCCAAGGAACCACCAATCCTCAGGGGAAATACGAGATCTTTGGCCTTGCCCCGGGCAAATATGACTTCAACGTCAATCCGGGAAAGAGCGGCTTGAAGTCCGGCACGGCGGTTTCGTACCTGAACCAGAAAGGCTTGACGATCAATTGGCGTCTGTCACCCGTCGATCCGCCGCTGGCTTCGGCGCGAGAAGGCGCTGAGTTGGAAGTCGCGGGCGATCCGTTCGGTTTTTCGGCCGGTGAGTTTGCTTCGTTGGTGGTGCTGGCTGCGGGCGGAATCGCGGGCGGAGTGGTCGGCGGCTATGGCGCGGCCGGCGGCTTTTCTTCATCCAGCGCTCCCGCCAGTCCCTCGCTATAGGTCGAGCGCTTTCAGGCATCGAGCTTGACGCCGGGGAGCGGCGCCTCGTTGCGACCGCAATGGTGTCAGCCGGTCGCGTACACGGGCTTTCACTTTTTGTTCGCTTGTTCGAGGTGCGATTTCGCCGCATCTTTAAAATGATCGATGCGGCGGGTCGGACGGTCGTTGATTTCAGAATCTCAGCACGAATTTTTGAGCAAGTCGCATCGCTTGCGATGCGGAGCGATAGCGCGTCGCGCGCATTGGAAACGATCCGCGAAGCTCGACCCCAGCGCTGCGTTGAAGAGGGGGGCGCTGGCGGCTTCTTTACTCGTTGTTTCCTTGCTTCTGATCGCTTTTCTTACGTCCTGCAGCGATTCCCCGGCGATCGGCAATTCGCAACAGTCCGCGGCGAGCGAACCGAGTCCGTTGGGCGGCGCGCCCGGCCCTGATCAACGGCTGCGGAAATTGCTGAATGAACGGAGCAGCGACGCCTTCTCGAATAAACTCGCGGTCGGGCCCGGAGACGTGATCGAGATCACGGTGGCGCACGTGCCCGAACTTCAGAAGTATAAGGCGCGGGTTTCGGAGGATAACACGATCGCGCTTCCCTTGGCAGGCGTGCTCGCGGTCGGCGGTATGAGCGAAGAGGAATTACGGCAGGCCCTGTATCGGCGATTGGAGAAGCCGGTTAAGGATCCGCAGGTTGAAGTCTTCGTCGATCAGTATCACAGCCGCGAAGTGGCGGTGGTGGGGATGGTGCAGAAGCCGGGTTTGTACAGCATCACGGGTCGCTCGGACACGATTCTGGATATGGTCGATCGCGCCGGCGGCATGACCAGCCAGGCGAGTTCGCGTCTGTTGTTCATTCCGGCGTCGGCGGCGGGCGACGCGCGGCGGCTGGAACTGACCAAAGCGCTAGCTGCGCCGTCCGAGCAAACCGCGGGCAAGGTCGAGGCGGTGAGCGCCGAAGCGAACCGCCCCGCGCGCGAGGGCGCGGAGCGGCGCGACCGTGTCTCGCCCGACCCGATGCCGACCGACGCGGCGGAGACGCCCGCAGCCGCGTCGACGCGACTGGTGTCTCTGTTGGGCGCGTCCGATCCAATTGAGGTCGATCTGACCAGCGCCGCCCGCGAGGGTCAGCTCGACGTGCCGGTGCGGCCGGGCGACACGATTATCGTGCCGGCCGGCGGCGAGGTGATGGTCGACGGCTGGGTCGCAAATCCGGGCGCATTTCGCATCGTGCCCGGGATGACGGCGTTGAGCGCCGTTTCGGCGGCGGGCGGGGCGCTATTCAGCCAAACCGCCGAGGTGCTGCGCACCAATCCGGACGGCAGCCGCCGGGCCATTTTAGTCGATCTGTCGAAAGTGAAGTCGGGCGCGGAAGCGGATGTGCCGGTTGAGGCGGGCGACGTGGTCTTTGTGCGCCGTTCGGTGATCGGCGCGGTGCCTTATTCGTTTTACGAAATCTTCACCAAGTTCGGCACGGGCGTTTATGCGCCGGTGCCGTAGGTGGCCGTTTGCAAGAAGTATCGCCCTACATAGTTTTGCGTGATCATCAGGCGACGGCGCCGCCGGGTTATCACCGGGCTGGCGATGACCCTCCCGACCTGCGCGATTACTGGGTCGTAATTCGCAAACGCCAGCGGCTCATCGCGGCGTTCTTCTTCGGCGCGATAGCGCTCACGGCATTGGTGGTGTTCAATCTAACGCCGCTCTATACGGCGAAAGGGACGCTGTTGCTGGAAGCGCAGGCGGCCCCGGTGCTCGACACGAAGACTCCGTCAGTCGCGCCGGAGATCTCCGGCGAGCATGATTTTTACAAAACGGAGTACGACATACTTCAAAGCCGGAGCCTCGCGGCGAAGGTAATCGACGAACTCAACCTGACGGACAATCCACTTTTTGGCGGGAAACCGCAAAATCAGGGATTGATCGCCGGATGGTGGTCGGCGGCGCGGGCCTGGGTCCATCGATTGTTTGCGCCGCCGGTCGAACCCGGCGATGCGTTTGACGCGCTTGGGGCGGCGCCCGGCGCCATCGACGCCTATCTCGGCATGCTGAAGATTGAACCTGAATACGGCACTCAACTGGTAAGGGTGGATTTCAGCACGCCGGATCCGCAACTGTCGGCGCGCGTCGTGAACGCGCATATCGAGGCATACATTCGCCGGGGTATGGAGCTCAAGGCGGACACGGCCCGGAACGCCGAACAGTTTCTGCAGAACAAGCTGGCCGATCTGAAGGAGCGGGTCGAAAAATCCGAAGCGGCGTTGAACGCCTATCGGCGCGACCACGGCGTGATCGCATTTTCGCTGGACGAGAAGGGCAAGGGTCAGATGATCGAGCAGCGTCTGACCGATCTGAACAACTCCCTCGCGAAAGTGGAGACCGACCGGATAGAGCTTGAGGCCCAGCACGATCTGATTCGTCGCGGCGAGGCGGATTCGCTGCCGGAGGTGATGCAAAATCCCCTCATTCAAAATCTCAAACAACAGGTGGCGCAACTCGCGGCCCAGTACGCGGCAATGAGCAATCAGTTCAATCCAGGCTTCTACAAGCCGCTGGACGATTTGAAGGCGAAGCTTGACCAGAGCCGGGCGCAGCTGGCGCAGGAGATCAATCGCGCCGCAAAAGGGGTTGAATCGGATTTCAGCGCGACGGCGGCACGCCAGCAGATGCTCGAGCAGGAAATCGCGCGGGTCAAGACACGGGCTCTCGCGCTTAACGATGCGTCGTTGCAGGACGCGGTGTTGGCGCGCGAAGTTGACGCAAGCCGCAATCTCTACAAAAGCGTGCTGGAGCGTGTGAGGGAGCTGGACGTTTCGGCCGACGCGCCGTCCTCAAGCGTCTCGGTCGTGGATCGCGCCGAACCGCCGCGCTATCCATCGAGTCCGCGCAAAGCGTTGAGTCTTGGCTTGAGCGGATTCCTTGGGTTGACGGGCGGGATCGGCCTGGCGTTCTTCCTGGAATTTTTGGACGACCGGTTGAAAAGTTCCGAGCAAATTGAACGCGAACTGCGACTGCCGAGCCTGGCTTTGGTGCCGGACTTCTTCAAGCTGACATGGAATGGCTATGGGTATGGCGCGCGCCGGCTGCTCAAAGGCGCCAGCAAAAAGATGATCGAAGCCAGCGACTCGCCCACGTGCGGCAAGCGTTCGGGAAACGACCTGATTGTGGTGGGCGAAGATGGGCGGTCGCCGGCTGGAGAACTCTATCACTCCATCTGCACCGCGCTGCTGTTTTCGCAGGCCGGACAGACGCCGAAGAGCGTGCTGGTTACGAGCGCGGTGGAAGGGGAGGGGAAGACGGTCACGGCCTTGAACGTAGCGGCCGCCTTCGCCCAGACCAGCGACAGGGTTCTCTTGATCGACGGCGATATGCGCAAACCGCGCTGCCACGAAATACTCGGCATCGCCAATCACTCCGGCCTTGCGGACGTGCTGACCGGCCAGAGAGATATCGATCAGGTAGTTCATCAAACTGTGTCGGGGCTATACTTCTTGAGCGCCGGGTCGGAGAGTCCGAATCCAGCGGCATTGATCGGATCGGCCACAATGCGGGAGCTGCTCGCCACCCTTTGCGAGCGATACGATCGGGTGGTGGTTGATGCGCCGCCAGTAATGCCGGTGAGCGACGCGACGATGTTTTCAACGATGACGGATGGGGTGCTGATAATCGTCGGCGGCGCGACGTCGAAACGAAACGTTCGACAGGCGTGCGCCAAACTACGTCATGTCGGAGCGAGAATCTTCGGCGTGGTCTTAAACCGCGTCGACGCGGCCAGTCCCGATTACTATTACTATAATCCGTATAAGAGTTATTACTCCCGCAAGCCTTCGGCTCCCGCCTGAGGCCATGGTCCATTATTTCAGGACGGCAGATCGAATCGATCCTTAATATCGCGCCCGCGTCTCCAGCCCGCGTGGTTGACCAGACGATTCTATGGGGACTGGGCGCCCTGCTATTGCTCACGCCATTGGCGGTTGGCGGGGTGGAACCATGGGCGTACGCGCCGATGGAGGCGCTGGTCTTTTCACTGACGGCGCTGTGGCTGGCGCGCGGCGTCGCCGACCCCGGCGCGAGCGCGGCTTTGTCCGGACTGCGCGGACTTGGCGCCGCGTTGATCCCGGCGGCTTTGCTAATCGGCCTCGCGGCTTTGCAACTCGCGCCGATACCGCCGGGCTTGCTGCGCGCGATTTCGCCGGCGAGCTTCGAACTTTATCAAAACAGCTTGCCGGGTTGGCCGGCCGCGCCGTTGAACGTGCGAGCGGCCAACGGGCGCGGCGGCAGCGGAGAACCCGCCGCGATGGTCGCGCTCCCAACCGTTGATGAGGCGGCCGCGGGCGAGCCGGTTCCATTCAGGGAGTCGCCGCGCGGCGATGACGTATCCCGGGAATCGCCGCAACCTGAAACAGACAATGCAATCAAGGTTTGGCGCACGTTGTCGCTGGCCCCGTCGCTGACCTTTCCGGCGCTGCTCAAGTTGATTTGTTACGCGGGGTTTTTTTTACTGGTGGCGGCGTATCCATTCGACGATCCGAGCGGAAGTGAAATCGGCCAACGGCTCGCGCGAATCATCGTGTTGGCCGGGTTCGCGGCGGCCATGGTTGCCCTGGGCGAGCGGATTTATTCGAATGGCCGGGCCTTGTGGCTGTTTCAGCCCTATGACTGGCCCAAGGGCGACCCGTGGGGGGCGCGCGCGGTGGGCTCCTTCGCAAATCCGGATCACCTCGCGAATTTTCTTGATCAGGCCTTGCCCTTCGCGGCCGTTGGAGCATTGTGGCCGGCGGCGCTTGCGCGAAAGCGGCGCCGGGCGACGCGGATTTTGGCGGTTGCGGCGGTCATTTCCATCGCCAGCGCGTTGTTGCTCAGTTCGTCGCGCGGCGGCTGGGTGGGCGCTCTGTCGGCGCTCGCCGTGCTGGCGGCGCTCCGGCCGCAAAGGGCGGGCGTTACCGGATCGCGGACGACGGCGAGCGCCGCCGCGGCCGTGGGTTTTGGGTTGGCGCTGATCCTGTTGCTGCTCTTCGTCGGTCCCCACGGTCG
>JAJXYM010000022.1 GCA_021780585.1 Deltaproteobacteria bacterium | reverse complement strand
CTCGCGCGCGAGCTTGAGCGCGACCGCGATATCGCCGGCGTCGCGCGGCGTCACCACGCCGATCGGCACGCGCCGGTAGTTCGAAGCGTCGGTCGAATAGAGCACGCGCGCGGCGGCGTCGAAGCGTACGTCGCCCTTGATCGCGCGGGCAAGTTCATTGCGGATTGCGGCGAGCGAGGCCATCGGCGGATTCGATTGTAGTCGATCGGACGGAGCGATCGGCAACGGCGCGAATCACGCGCGCGGCGCGGCGCGCCGGGTCGCGGCGGCGGGCTCAGGGAAAATGGCGTTCGATATAGTTCAGGGCGCCTTCGAGATCGGGCAGGATCTTGGTGCAGAAGCGGACCATCCAGGGCGAGCAATCCTGAAAGCTGAAGGGGCTGAAGGCGATCACGAATTTGCCCAGGTCGTGGCTCGCGTAGAAAACTTCCATCGCGGTGCCGAGCGACGGCTTGCAATAGTTCACCAGCAGCAGATCGGCTTCGCGCACGTCCTGCAAATCGAACTCGACGATTTCGTTGGCGGAGTCGATTTCGCGATCGCGGAAATTGCGCCGCAGCGGATCGAGCAGGATGAAACGGCCCGCCAGGCGTTCCTTGGCGCGCGTGCGCCAATCCTTGGCCGCGTTGGTCTCGGCGTCCATAATCGGACCGCATAGATAGATATTGCGAATCGCGTTCGCCATGGCGCCTCAGGATAGCATAGGCGCCCGCGCCAGGGACGCGGCGAATCGCGTGCGCATGGGCGCGGCGATGCGCTATCGTCGGCGCGATAACGCGGAGGTCTATGCGGCGATGAAGAGGCTCGAGGGCAGGGTGGCGATAATTACCGGAGCGGGTTCCGGTATCGGTCGGGCGACGGCGCTGCTGTTCGCCGCCGAGGGCGCCAGGGTGGTTCATTGCGATCGTTCGGCCGAGGGAACCGAGGCGACCCAGGCGCTGCTCGCGGCGGTCGGCCACGACGGCGTCGGGATCGCCGCTGACGTGGCCGACGAAGCCACGGCGCCGCGGCTGGTCGCGATCGCGCTGGAGAAATTCGGCAAGCTCACGACGCTGATGAACAACGCCGGCGTCGGCAGCAACGCGCTCACCGGGGAGATGTCGATCGAGGAATGGGACCGCGTGCACAATATCAACGTGCGTGCGCAATTCCTGCTGATTCGCGCCGCGCTTCCGGCCATGATCAAGGCGGGCGGCGGCAGTATCGTCAACGTCGCCTCCGTGATGGCCGAGGCGACCGACTACGGCCTGGCGCCGTATTGTTCGTCGAAGGCCGGCGTCGCGGGACTCACCCGCACGGTCGCGCTGGAATACGGCAAGCACGGCATCCGCGCGAATTACCTCATGCCCGGTCCGATCTACACCGGACTCACGCGCGCGAATTTCGACCGCGATCAGATCCGCGCGGTATGGGAAAAGAAGACCGCGTTGCGCCGGCTCGGCCAGCCCGAGGACATGGCGAAAGTCGCCCTGTTCCTGGCTTCGTCGGACGCCGACTACGTGACCGGCGCCGGAATTCGCGCCGACGGCGGCCTGATGCTGCGGGCGTAGTCCGAACGTCGTCTTCGCGCGGCGTTCGCGGGATGGTGGAGCGAGCCGCGAACGGTGGTATTAGATATGGGATGGCGGCGGGCAGGGTCCGGCCGCGAGCGAAGGAGAGTTTCATCATGAAACAATCGCCCGTCTATGTGATAGGTGGCGCGCAGAGCGATTTCGCCCGCAATTGGGCGCGTGAAGGCAAACATTTTTCGAGCGTGATGAATGAGGCGCTGACCGGCGCGCTCGCCGCGACGAAAATCGAGCCGCGCGAGATCGAGACCGCGCACGTCGGCAATTTCGCCGCCGAACTTTACGCCAAACAGGGCCAGCTCGGCGCCTTCGTGCTCGAGGCCGATCCGGTTTTGTCGGGTATCCCGACCAGCCGGCATGAGGCGGCCTGCGCCTCCGGCTCGATCGCGATTCTGGCGGCGTCCGCGGAGATCGAGGCGGGCCGCTACGATCTCGCGGCGGCGATCGGTCTTGAACAGATGAAGACGGTCGATACCGTCACCGGCGGCGATTTCCTCGGCACGGCGGGATGGTACGAGCGCGAATGCCAGGGCAAGGACTATCCCTTCCCGCGCCTGTTCGGCCGCCTCGGCGACGAATACGACAAGCGCTTCGGCCTCAAGGAAGAGCATCTGACGCGCATCTCGGAGATCAATTTCGCCAACGCCCGCCGTAATCCATTGGCGCAGACGCGCGGCTGGGTGATGAACCCGGACGATGCGCAGCAGCAGGCGAAGTTCAATCAGCATATCGCCGGGCGGATCCGCGTGCGCGATTGTTCGCAGGTGACTGACGGCGCCGCGGTGGTGATGCTGGCGTCGGAGAAATTCGCCGCCGCATGGGCCAAACGCAACGGCCAGAAGCTCGACGATCTGCCGCGCATCCTCGGCTGGGGCCATCATACCGCCCCGATGGAATTCGACGCGAAGATCGCCGAGAGCCGCGACAATTCCTACGTCCTGCCGCATACCCGGCAGGCG
>JAJXYM010000225.1 GCA_021780585.1 Deltaproteobacteria bacterium | reverse complement strand
CGACATGGCCGAAGCGATCGCCGCCGCCGGCGGATGGCCCGGCGCAATCTCGACTTTGATCGTTCCCGCGGATTGCCAATGGAGCGAAGCGCGCGGCCCGGCGCCGATCCCCGCGATCGCGCCTGCGCGCGCCGTCGCTGCTTCCGCAACCCGCGGCGCGGCCGACCTGATCCGCCGCCACGGCGCGAAATCCGCCCTCTTCATGGGCGCGGCGGCGCTCGGCGAGCGCGGACTGCGCGCGGCGGGACGAATCGCGGCGAAAACCGGATGCCGCCTGATGTGCGAGACGTTTCCGGCGCGGGTCGAACGCGGCGGCGCGCTGCCCGCCGTCGAAAAGCTGCCCTATTTCCCCGAGCAGGCGATCGAGGCGCTGACTCCGTCCGAGGCGATCGTGCTGGCGGGCGCGTCCGCGCCGGTCGCGTTTTTCGGCTATCCCAACGTGCCCGGTATGCTGATTCCGCCCGGCCGCGCGGTCGCCACGCTGGCCGGCTATGCCGACGACACGGCGGGCGCGCTCGAGGCGCTGGCCGACGAACTCGGCGCGCCGCCGGCGGGAATTCCGGCGGCTCCGACCGTCCGTCCCGCGCGCCCCTCCGGCGCGCTCAATCCGGCCACGATCGGCGCCGCGATCGCCGCCCTGATGCCGGAAGGGACAATCGTGATGGACGAAGCGGCCACCACTGGCTTGCCATTCTTCGGCGCCTCGACCGGCGCGCCGCGCCATACCTATCTGGCGCTGACCGGCGGCGCGATCGGCCAGGGATTGCCCTGCGCAACCGGCGCCGCGGTCGCCTGTCCCGATCGCAAGGTGATCGCCTTTCAGGCCGACGGCAGCGGGATGTACACGCTGCAGGCGCTCTGGACCCAGGCGCGCGAACGACTCGACGTCACCACGCTGATCTGCAACAACCGCCGCTACCGGATTTTGCAGGTCGAACTCGCCCGCGCCGGCATCACCGAACCCGGCCGCAAAGCGAAATCATTGACCAGCCTCGCGGATCCGGAAATCGATTGGTCGCGGATGGCCGCCGGGATGGGCGTCGCCGCGGTGCGCGTCGCAACCGCAGATGATCTGGTCAAGCAGCTCGAACGGGCGCTCGCCGAGCGCGGCCCGAACCTGATCGAAATGCTGATTTAGTTTGGCGGGCGGAAGACCCGCGCGAGCGTCGCCGGCAGTTCGGCGATCGTCGCGATCCGATGCGCGTGATCGACGCGCGCGCCCACGCCGATAAAATGCGTGCCGGCCCCCTCCGCCGCGATCCGATCGGTTTCGCTGTCGCCGACGTAGACCGCCGCGGCCGCCGCGACTCGCGCCCGTTCGAGACACAGCGCGACGATATCGGGCGCGGGCTTGGGCCGCACCGGATCGCGCGCGCTGGCGACCGCGTCGAAAATTCCCTCAAGGCCGAGAAAATCGATCAGCGCCGGAATCGTCGCCGATCGATTCGTCGCCAAACCGACGCGATAATCCCGCTTCAGCTCCGTCAAAAACGGCCTGAGCGCGAGCGCCGGACGCAGCAATTCGAAAAACGGCGTCGAATCGATCCCGCGCGCCGCCTGCCGCATCCGTGCGAGCTTCTCCTGATCGCCGCGCGCCCGTAATTCGAAGACCTGCGGCGCCGCCATGAAGACGCCCGCGTGCTCTTCCTCGCGGCTCATCGCGGGTTCGCCGATCGCGGCGAATATCGCGTTGTAATAGGCGGTGTTGGATTCGGTCGAATCGAACAGCACGCCGTCGGCGTCGAAAATCACCAGCTCGATCATCGCGGGCGATAACGCGTGGCCGGCGGCGCGGCCGCCGGTCGCAAGAACGATCGGACGCGGCCGGGAGTTTTTCCCGCGCGGCGCGATTTGCTAGTTGGCATCATCGTGGATCAAGTTTACCCCGGCCGCGCGACCGCATAAAAGCCGCCGCGCGCCGCGCAAGGAGATCGAACCGTGAAAGCGATTCAATTCAAGGAAGTCGGCGGCCCCGACGTGATGCAAATCGCGGAAGTTCCCACGCCCGAGCCGCGCCCCGGAATGATCCGGATGCGGGTGCATGCGGTCGGCGTGAATTTCGCCGATACCTTCTTCCGCCAGGGCACGTACCTGATTCGTCCCAAGCTGCCCGACACGCCGGGCATGGAGGCGGCCGGCGTAATCGACGCGGTGGGACCGAACGTCGAAGGTCTCAAGCCCGGGATGCGCGTCGCGGCGGTCGGCCTCAAGACCTACGCCGAGTATGCGCTGTTCTATGCCAACCAGACGATCCCGCTGCCCGATTTCGTCAGCTTCGAGGAGGGCGCGGCCTTCCCGATCCAGACGCTCACCGCGTGGTTCATGCTCCATACGTCGCATCGCACGGAACCCGGTCAGGCGGTGCTGGTCCATTCCGCCGCCGGCGGCGTCGGCGTGGTCGCGATGCAGATCGCGAAGGCGGCGGGCGCGCGCGTAATCGGCACGGTTTCGAGCGACGCCAAAATTGCGGTCGCGAAACAGCACGGCGCCGACGAGGTGATCAATTACGTCACGCATGATTTCGCCGAAGAGG
>JAJXYM010000421.1 GCA_021780585.1 Deltaproteobacteria bacterium | reverse complement strand
GCTCGGCCACGTGCGCCCGCTCCCGCGCCGGCGTTCGCCGCTGAGCCGAATTCGCGCGATCTTTGCCCGAGCCGTCACCCACGGCGGTTCGATCACCCGCCCGCGTTCGGCGAGCGAGGCCCGGCGCGTCGGCTTCGACGGCTTTACCGACGAACGCTTCGATGAAAAAATCGATCGCGACCGGCGCTATGGAACGGTTCATACTGTTCGCGAGGAGGCGAACGCATTTGTGGTGCGGATCGAGCTGCCGCGCCGGGTTCCCCGCTCGCGGCTCGGGCCAGACTGGGGAATTATCGCCGGCCCGCCCGAATACGTCTGCGCAATTCAGGTCGCGGGCGGGGCGCTGGAGGTGCGCGGGTCGGTGCGGGACGCAACGATGCGTCGATTATGCTATGTTTTGCCTTCGTTTCCGGCCGATTTCATGACGCGAATCGAACTTGGAACGCCGCTTGGAGAGTTTTGTCATCGCCTGCGCAATCAGATATTGGAGATAGTCGTTTTCAAGGCGCTGAGCGACCCGGAAAGGCTCTGACGCGACCGGCTCGGAAGTAATCGTGGCAGTTACCCGCCCCATCCGTAGCGACCATCGCACGACGTCACCGGCGCTCAAGATTCGCGCGGCGACGAACCAGGACCTGGCGGCGATTTTCGAGATCGAACGGCTCGCCTTTACCCATCCGTGGAGCCTCGATTCGTTCGTGCGCGAGCTGTCGTTGCCATTTTCGCTGACCTTGGTCGCCACTCTCGATCGTCCGGGAGAGCCGGCGCTCGCGGGCTATCTATGCCGCTGGCTGGTGGCCGACGAATGCCACATCCTGAACGTCGCGGTGCATCCGGAGCGGCGTCGGCAGGGAATCGCGGAGCGGCTGATGGCTGCCGCGATTGCCGAAGCAATAGCGAAAAAAGCGACGATAGTGACACTTGAAGTGCGCCGGACCAATCTTGCGGCGCGCGGACTATATCGCAAATTCGGGTTTGAAGAACGGCGTTTGCGGAGGAACTACTACGGTCCCGGCGAGGACGCGATCGTGATGGAATTGAAGCTGTAGTTGGCGGCCGGCGGGAGCGGTCAAACACGGTTCGAATCCGTCACATGCTCGCAGGGGTTACAGTTTGGCCAAATTTGTGCAATAATCATGCGAGCGTTCAGGCGAATCGGAAGCCCCTTGGTCTGCCGCCGACCGATGCCGCTCCGAAATCGGATGCCTCGCGCAAGCACAAATGAATCTGCCGTTCAAAAAGGGTGAAAAGGTCGTTTACCCTGCGCATGGTGTCGCCGTCATCGAGGATATCCAGATCCGGGTAATCTCCGGTACTGAGCGGCGCTTTTACATGCTGCGGATTCTCGGCACGGAAAAGATGACGATCATGATACCGACCGAAAATGTCGACGCGGTCGGACTCAGACGTGTGATCGGCAAGGAGACCGTGACGAAAATCTACAAGATTCTGCGTGAACGCAAAATCGAGGCCGACTCGCAGACCTGGAATCGGCGCTATCGCGAATACACCGAAAAGATTAAGACCGGCTCGCCGCTCGAAATCGCCAAGGTCCTGCGCGATCTGCTGGTGCTCAAGGGGGACAAGGAATTGTCCTTCGGCGAACGCAAGATGCTCGATACGGCGCGCAGCCTGCTGGTCAAGGAGCTCTCGATCGCCAAGGCGCATCCGGAAGAAAAGATCATGGAGGAGTTGAAGACCATCTTCGCCAACTAACGGCGGCTTTGACTTCAACCTCAGGTTTTCGGCGAAGGGATCGGCGTCAGCGCCGGTCCCTTGCGCATTTTGGCCCCCCCCATTCGCTCGTCGTCCCGCGTGTCACGCCCGGCCCGATCCGAACCGTCGCTCGGGAGAGAACGCCGATGACTCGAGCGGCGGCCGTCGCTCCGCGACGGTTGGCATCGCCGGCCGCGCCGTCTAAATTATAGAACGGTTTTTCGCGATGCGAGCGTCGGCAATCATAGTGGCCGCCGGCAGCGGCAATCGGCTCGGTTACGCGACGCCCAAGGCGTTCGTGCCGCTGGACGGAATTCCATTGCTGCGCTATTCGCTCGCGGCGATCGCTCAACTCGAAACGATTGGCGAGGCGGTGGTGACCGTTCCGGCCGGGATGGAGCCGGCGGCGCGCGCCGCAGTGGCGGCGGCCGGCCTGACGATTCCAGTGAAGCTCACGCCGGGCGGCGCCGAGCGGCAGGATTCGGTGCGGATCGCGCTTGAATTGACCAGCGCGCTGGCGGAACTGGTGGTGGTGCATGACGCGGCGCGGCCCTTCGCGACGCCCGCGATTTTCGCCGCGACGCTGGCCGCGGCCGCGCGCGCGGGCGGCGCGATCGCGGCGATCGCGCTGGCGGATACCCTCAAGCGGGTCGACGCGGGCGGGCGAATCGAGGCGACCGTGGCGCGGGCCGGTCTGTGGCAGGCGCAGACGCCGCAGGCGTTCCGGCGCGAGCTGCTGGTGGAAGCGCATCGGCGGGCGCGGGCGGAAAAAATCGTCGCGACCGACGACGCCGATCTGGTCGAGCGGCTCGGCGCGCGG
>JAJXYM010000213.1 GCA_021780585.1 Deltaproteobacteria bacterium | reverse complement strand
TTATTGCGTCGGTCGCGTCCGCCGGGGCGATCGCGACCATCCCGAGGCCGTTGTTGAAGGTGCGGTCCATTTCGGCCTGATCGATATTTCCGGTCCGCGCGATCAGATCAAAAATCGCCGGACGCGGCCACGATCCCCGCCGCACCACGGCGCGCAGCTTCGGCGGCATCACCCGCGGCAGATTCTCGATCACGCCGCCGCCGGTGATATTCGCCAGTCCGCGGAGGGGAAAGCGCTCGAACAATTCAATCGCGAGCCGGGCGTAAATTTTGGTGGGCCGCAGCAGCTCCGCGCCGAGCGTGCATCCCAGCTCCGCGACGCGCGATCCGAGCTTGAGCTTGCCAACTTCGAGCAACGCCTTGCGCGCCAGCGAATAACCGTTCGAATGGAGTCCGGCTGAGGCCAGCCCGATCAGCACGTCGCCCGCGCGGGTCGTCGCCGGATCGGGAATCTTCGTCCGCTCGGCGAGTCCCACGGCGAAGCCCGCGAGGTCGTATTCGCCCGCCGCGTACATCCCGGGCAATTGCGCCGTCTCTCCTCCCACCAGCGCCATTCCGGCCAGCTCGCATCCGCGCGCGACCCCTTTGACGATCGCCAGCGCGGTGCGCCGGTCGAGCTTGCCCGCGCCAATATAGTCGAGGAAAAAGAGCGGCCTCGCGTTATGGCAAACAATGTCGTTGACGCACATCGCGACGCAATCGATTCCGATCGTGTCGTGGCGTCCGGTCGCGAACGCGATCTTGAGCTTGGTGCCGACGCCGTCCGTGCCCGCGACCAGCACCGGCGCTTGCATTTTGGCCGCGCCGCTCAGTCCGATCAGCGCGCCGAAGCCGCCAATTCCGCCGATCACCTCGGCGCCCGCCGTGCCTCGCGCAAGCTTGCCGAAGAGCGGGACCAGCCGCTCCTTCAGATCTATATCGACGCCCGCCGCCTTGTAGGTGAGCCGTTGCGCCATCGCGCCTATTTCCGCCTCCGCGCCAGCGCCGTCGCCCGCCACGCGCGCCGGCCGTTTGGATATTCCACGATTCCCTCGCGATAGCGCAGCAGTTCGATCGCGCCGAGCAGGCCGCGCAATTCGTAATGGCCAAGTGCGAAGCGTGGGTCGCGCAAATGGTCCACGCCGACCTCATCGATCAGAAAAGTGTCGAAGAGCAGGGCGCCGCCCGGTTTCAGCGCCCGGATGATCTCGGGGATCAGCGCGCGCTCCAGAAAGTTCACGTTGATCGCCAGGTCGAAGCTCTCCGCGCGCAACGGCAGCCGCGGCGCGAGCTCCGCCAGCACCGCCTCGATCGGTAAATCCTCGACCGCCGCCGCCCGCGCGATCTCCGCGAGCGCGGATTGCGAATAGTCCGCCGCGACCACCACGAAGCCCGCGCGCGCCAGCGCGAGCGCATTGCGTCCGGTTCCGGCCGCCAGATCGAGCGCCCGTCCACGCGGCAACAACGCGATTATCTCGGCCACCGACGGCTCGGGCGCGCCGGCCCGGCTTCCCTGATGGCGCCGCTCCCAGGCCGCGCGCCGTTCGTCGTTCATAAGACGCGCGCGAGCGTCAGCACGTCGACCCGCCGCGCGCCCGCCCGAATCAGCATGCGGGCGCATTCGTCCGCGGTTGCCCCGGTGGTCATCACGTCATCGACCAGCAGCACGCTGTGATTCGCGATTCGCGCCGGCCGCCGCACGGTGAAGGCGCCGCGCATGTTTTCGCGGCGTTCGCGACGGTTGCGCGCGGTCTGCGGCGGCGTCGCGCGCACCCGCGTCAGGGTGGCCGCGTCCAACGGACGCGCGATTCGGCGAGCCACCACCGCGCCCAGCATCGCGGCCTGATTGAAGCCGCGCCAGCGCAGGCGTCCGCGATGGAGCGGCACGGGGATCACCACGTCGTAGTCGCGATCGTCCAGCGGCAGTCGCGCGCCGAGGCATTCGGCCAGCGCACGGCTGAGCGACTGATCGAGTCCGTACTTGTGGCGCCGGATGATCGAGCCGACGACGCCGCCGGCGTCATCGCCGCCGTCTCCATAGATCGTGATCGCGCGCGCCCGGCTGAAATGGGGCGGCGCGGCGGCGCAGCGCTCGCACCATGCGCCGCCCGCGACCATCGGGATTCCGCACACCTCGCAGAGCGGCTCCTTCAGCCGTTCGATTTCCGCGATACAGCGCGCGCAGACCCGGTTCGCCGCGTCGATCGGCAGCCGTATCGCGCACCCCGCGCATCGCGGTGGAAAGATAAAGTTGACCAGATATCGCAGCATCGGCGCACTTTCATCCCAGCTTAGGCGATAACCCGACAAACTCAAGTGGCGCTCCGAACCGCGCAAAAATCGCACGCCGGGCGCATTCTATTCGGCGATTTTTATGTTATACAGCGGCCATGGACGCACCGCTTAAAGGGATCCGGGTTATCGACTGGACGATTTGGCAGCAGGGACCGGTCGCCACCACGATGCTCGCCGATCTTGGCGCCGAGGTGATCAAGATCGAGGAGCGCGACAAGGGCGATCCGGGCCGCGCGATTTTCGCGATCGGCGGCTCCGCGGCGACCGCCAAAAGCGGCCACAACTTCTACTTTGAGGCGAATAATCGCCACAAACAGAGCCTGACGCTCGACTTGCGCAAGGCCGAAGCGCGCGAAGTCATCTATCGCCTCGCGGAAAAGAGCGACGTCTTCGTGCAGAATTTCCGCAAAGGCGTCGCCGATCGCCTCGGGCTGGGCTATGCCGAACTGTCCGCGCGCAATCCGAAAATCATTTACGCGAGCTCCTCCGGCTACGGTCCCAACGGCCCCGACAGCGGCGAGCCGTCTTTCGATTACCTCGCGCAGTCCCGCTCCGGCATCATGAATATCGCGAGCGTCGCCAGCGACGAGCCGATCTATCTGACCGGCGGCATCGCCGACCAGATGGGCGCGATCATGCTCGCCTACGGCGTGATGACGGCGTTGGTCGCGCGCGAGCGCTATGGCGTCGGCCAGGAGGTCAACGCCTCGCATCTCGGTTCGATGATCGCGTTGCAGGGCCTCAACGTCTCGAGCCGCACCATCCTCGGCCACGAGTTTCCCCGCTCCACGCGCGACGACGCCTACAATCCGCTGTGGAATCATTACCGCTGCGCCGACGGGAAGTGGCTGAGCCTCGGGATGCTGCAGACTGATCGCTACTGGAAGGATTTCTGCGTCGCGCTCAACCTGCCCGAACTGATTGACGACGCGCGTTTCAATTCGATCCGGGCGCGCGGCAAGAACCATCGCGAGCTGGTGGCGATTCTGGATAAGACGTTCCTCACGAAGACGCGCGACGAATGGATGGGCATACTCAAACGCGGGGGTGATTTCATCTATACCCGCGTCAATTCCGTCGACGATCTGCCCGAGGACGAACAGGCGCTCGCCAATGGCTATATCGTCGATTACGTCCATCCCCAGATTGGCCCGACCAAGCTGGTCGGCGTACCGGTGATACTCGGCAAAACCCCGGGTGATCCGCGCGGCCGCGCCCCCGAATTGGGCGAAAACACCGAAACGATCCTGACCGAACTGCTCGGCTATTCGTGGGAGGATGTCGCACGGATGCGCGAGGGCGGAGTAATCTGACGAATTGCGAACGTGCGCCGGCCGCGCCCGGCGTCCGCGACGCAACCGCGAAAATGGGGAGAATTCCACGATGCCGCTAACCGGAACCGTCGAAGACCGCGAACAAATTCGCGAACTTTACGCGCGTTACGCCTTTACCATCGACCACGGCCCGCACGAGGATTGGGTGCGATGCTTCACCGAGGACGGGGTGTTCGAAAGCCCGCGCCTCGGCCGTCATGCCGGCTATGACGGACTGCGCAAATTCACCCAGATGTACAAGCATTCGGCCGGCGACGCCCAGGTTCGCCACATGATGACCAATGTCATGTTCACCATCGATGGCGACACCGCGATGGGCGGATGCTACCTCGAGTATTTCCATTGCAAGAACGGCAAGGCCACGCTCGAGGCGATCGGCCGCTATCAGGACGAGTTGCGCAAAGTCGACGGCAACTGGCTGTTCCAGTACCGGCGCGTCTATATCGATGGCCACGGTTGATCGGCGCCGCCGGCCCCGCGACTATTCGACCGCCGCAAGCGCCGCTTCAAGATCGGCCGGCAGCGGCGCGGCCACGTGGACGCGGACGCCGATCGCTGGCGACACGAATTCAAGCTCCGCCAGATGGAGCCAGAAGCGTCCCGGCGCCAGTTGCGGGAGCTCCGGTCCGCCGTAGAGCTGGTCGCCCGCGATCGGATGGCCGAGACTCGCCAGATGGACGCGGATCTGATGGCGCACGCCGGTCGATGGCGCCACTTCCACCAGCGTGAAGCCGTTCAGCCGGTGGATCGGGGTCACGACGCTGCGCGCCGGCCGCGCCGCGGATCGATGAGCGGCGGCGCGCGACCGGCCGTCGCCGTCATCGTCAACGACGACCATCCGGCGCGGATTTTTCGCATGATGGGCGATCGGCGCGGTAATGTCCGTCGTTCGCTCGATTCGTCCCGCCGCCAGCGCCAGATAGCGCCGCGCGATTGCGCCTGACTTGAGCGCGGCGCGCATTGCCGCGTATCCGTCGGTCGAGCGCGCGATCATCAGCACGCCCGAAGTGCCGTTGTCCAGGCGATGGATCAGGCCGCCTTCGCCGGGTTTCGGTCCAGCCGTGACGCTTTCGGGAAAGCGCGCCGCGACCGCGTTCATCACCGTGCCGACCGCGCCGGAACGCAGCGGATAACAGGCCATCGGCGCCGGCTTCGCAACCACGATCACGGCGTCGTCCTCGTACAGCGATACGATTTCGCGGTCCGGCTCCGGCGCGATCGCCGGCGTCTCCGCCGCGGGCGCGACCTCGACCCGGTCGCCCGCCGCGATCGGTTCGCCCTTGCGCCAGCGCCGGCCGTTGACCCGGACGCGGTCGCTGGCGATCAGTTCGCGCGCGGCGCGGCGCGACCCCGCCCATCCCAGCCGCACCAGGAAACGATCGAGCCGCTCGCCGTCAGTTGCCGGAGATTCCGTGGCGCACCCAGCCTTCGATTTGCTGATAAAACCCGGCGAACGGATCGTCGCCCGGGGCCGGCTGAAAATAACATTTACGCATGAAATCGAGCGCGCCCGAATAATGTTCGAAGCGCCGGCTCAACTCCTCGAACATCAGGAAGCCCGGACTGTATAGCGCGACGTCAAGTTTCGACACCGCCTGATACGAACGCGCGCCTTCGGCGAAATAGTAATCGAGATAGCCGCCGCGCTCGACGAAGCGCCGGAACAGCCCCGACATGAAGAGGGTGTAATCGCCGACGTATTTGCGCAGCGCCCGTTCGCCGGTTACGCGCTCGCCCGCCTGCGGAGCGAGTCGCGCCAGCGACATCTCGACCACGCTCGTGAGCCGCCGTCCGTCGGCGCCGCCGAGCGCGAGCCAGCGATCCGACTGGCTGAATTCGGCCAGCATCGCCGCGACATACTCCGCGATCGGCTGGTCGCCCATTCCGAGTTGATCGAAACTCTTGCGCACCAGAGTGAGGAAAAAGCCCTTGAGTCTTTCGGCGGACGAGATTGGAACCGGCATGGCGGGATGTGGCGTCCTCCTTGCCCGCGGGCCGGGCCTCGCCGGCGCCGCGTGTTTCATCCCGAAATTACCAGAATCGCCCGCCTCCAATCCACGCCGCCCGCGCGCCAAAACGCGATCCGGCGCCGCTCAGCCTTCCGCCGCCGATCGAATCGCGGCGCGCGCCGCCGCCCGTCCGCCGCGCGCGGGCAATCCGAACAGCCGGCGCAACTCGCGTCCGGTCGGTGATTTGTCCGCCGCCGCGACCGCCAGCGGATCCCCCGCGACGACCAGCCGTCCGCCTTCATCGCCGCCGCCCGGCCCGAGATCGATCACGTGGTCGGCGTGCGCGATAAATTCGAGATTGTGCTCGATCGCGACCACCGTGTTGCCCTCCGCCACCAGCCGGCCGATCACGCGCAGCAACCGGCGGATATCGGAGGAGGCGAGTCCCGTGGTCGGCTCGTCGAGCAGGAACATCCGCGGCAGCGGCTTGCCATTGTCCGACGTGCGCGGCGGTTCGAGATCCGCCAGCAGGAAGCGCGCGAGCTTGAGCCGCTGCGCCTCGCCGCCGGAAAGCGTCGAGGTCGGCTGACCGAGTTGCAGATAGCCGAGTCCCACCGCGACCAGCGGCTCCAGCCGCCGCGTCAGGCCGGGAGATTTGCGCGGATCGAAAAAAGTGCGCGCCTCGTCCGCCGTCAGCTCGAGCGCCTCGCTGATATTCCTGCCGTTGTGGCGAATCGCCAGGATATGGCTCTTGAAGCGGCGGCCGTCGCACGCCTCGCACTTCACTTCGAGGTCGGCCATGAAGTGCATCTCGATCGTGACCGTGCCCGCGCCGTGGCATCGTTCGCAGCGTCCGCCGTCGACGTTGAAGGAAAAATCGCGCGCGCTCACGCCGGTCCGCCGCGCCTCCGGCGACGACGCGAAAATCTTGCGGATTTCGTCGTATACCTTCAGATAGGTCGCCGGATTCGAGCGCAGCGAACGCGCCGGCAGCTCCTGCCCCATATGCACGATCTCGCCGATCTGTTCGAGCCCCTCGATTCGCTCGCACGCGCCGGCCTCGCTCGCCGCTTCGCCCTCCCGCCGCAGATAGTTGTTGTAGAGCACGGTTTCGACCAGCGTCGATTTGCCCGATCCTGAAACTCCCGTGACGCAGACCATCCGGCCCAGCGGAATCGCGACGCTCAGCCCGCGCAGATTGTTCTCGCGCGCGCCGACGATCCGCACCGCCGGATCGCGCCGCGTAAACCGCCGCTGGCGCGCCAGCGCGCGCATCAGCAGCACCCGTCCGGGAGTTTCGCCGCCGCTCTCGCGCGATTCGCGCCGCGGTTCGCCCGCGTACAACAGCCTGCCGCCCTCGCGGCCGCCGCCCGGTCCCAGCTCGACGACGTAATCCGCCCCCGCGATCATCGCCGGATCGTGCTCGACCAGAACCACCGTATTGCCCAGGTCGCGCAGATGGCGCAGCACGCCGAGCAGCGCGCGCGAGTCCGCCGCATGCAGGCCGACGGTCGGCTCGTCGAGCGCGTAGAGCGTCGCCGAAAGCAGGCTGCCCAGCGCGCTCGCCAGATGGATGCGCTGCGCCTCGCCGCCCGAGAGCGTGCGCGCCTGACGGTCGAGCGTCAGATAGCCAAGTCCGACCTCGTTCAGATAGCCGACGCGATTTTTCAGCTCGCGCAGGACCACCCCGGCGCGCGCCGCGAGCTCCTTGCGCCGCGCGAGCGTCGCGATCCAGCGCGGCAGATCGCGCACCGGAATCCGGCTCGCTTCGGCGACCGATTTGCCGTCAACCGCGACGTTGAGCGCCTCGGCGCGCAGCTTCGCCCCGCCGCATCCGGGGCAGGGCACGAAGCGGCGGTAGCGCGCCAGCAAAATCCGCACATGGGTCTTGTAGCGCCGCCGCTCCATCCAGCGGAAAAAGCCGCGCACGCCCGGCCAATGCTCGTCCCGGTCCTGACCCTCGCGGCCTGGTTCGCCGTCGAGCAGCCAGGCGCGCTCCTCGGCCGTCATTTCATTGAGCGGCGCGATCGTGCGCACCTTCGCCCGCCGCGCGCATTTCAGCATCCACTGTTGCATCTCGCGATAGGCCGGCGTGCGCCACGGCGCGACCAGCCCCTGGCGCAGCGACAGCCGCGGATTCGGCATCACCTTGTCCAGATCGAGTTCGACCGTCCGGCCGAAGCCTTCGCATTCGGGGCATGCGCCGATCGGACTGTTGGCCGAAAACAGCGCCGGGGTCGGTTCGGGATAAGTCGCGCCGCATTGCGAACAGTTGAAGCGCCGATCGAAATCGATCGCGCCGATCGCCCGCGCGGTTCCGTTGTCGCGTTCGATTAACGCCGCGCGCGCCCGTCCGCCGCCGAGGTAAAACGCCTTCTCCAGCGCCTCGCGCACCCGCTCCTCCGCGCCCGAGGCGCCGATCGCGATCCGATCGATCACCACCATCAGCGGACCCGCGAAGGTTTTGGCGTCGCCGCGATTCAGCCCTTCGGCGATTTCGGCGGTCGCCGCGATCGCGCCGTCCGCGAGCAGGCGATGGTAGCCGTTTTCGATCAGCCACGCCGCCGCTTCGGCGGGCGTCCGCGATCCGGTCTCGAATGGCGCCGCGATCACGTAGAGACCCGGCTTCGCCAACACCCGCGCCGCCGCGCTTTCGACCGTGTCGCGCCGCACTTCGATTCCGCAGCGCGGACAGATCGTGCGGCCCACCGCGACGTAGAGCAGGCGCAGGTAGTCGCTGATCTCGGTGACCGTGCCGACCGTCGAACGCGCGTTCTTGATCGTATTCTTCTGGCGCAGCGCCAGCGCCGGCGGAATCTCCGTAATCGCATCCACGTCCGGCCGATCCATCCGCGCCAGAAACAGCCGCGCGTAGGTCGAGAGGCTTTGCACGTAGCGGCGCTGGCCTTCGGCGTAAAGCGTGTCGAAGACCAGGCTCGATTTGCCCGAACCCGACACCCCGGTCACGGCGATCAGGCGGCGATGCGGCAGGTCGAGCGAAATATTCGCGAGGTTGTGGGTGCGCGCGCCGCGGATCCCGATCGAGCGCTCCAAGCGGTTCCCCGGATTCAGCGCGGGTCCATCAGCGGACGCGCCTTGACCTTGCGTTCGCCGGGATACTCGTTCGCGACCCCGGCGTATAGCTCGCGTAAGCGCAAATCGAATTGCGCCTGCATCCGCGCCGCCGCCGCCCGTCGCTCGGCCTCCGGCAGGTCGCGCACTGTCGCCAGTTGCTCCTCGAGCTCGAACATCAGCCGGTTGCGCTGGATCAAATATTGATAACCGTTCATAAGCGTTCCCGGGATCGAAATTCCAAAAACAAAAGTATAGGTTATCCGCGTAGCCCAGGCCACTGTCCGCGATGCCGCCGCTCGACCAATCCCCAGCCTCCGCGCTCGCCGTCGCCGTGAGCCCGCGCCTCGCCGGAACGGTTCATGGCTTTATGGGACGCGCGGGCGGAGTCAGCGTCGGCCGTTACGCCACGTTCAATCTTGCGCGATGGGTGGGAGACGCTTCCCCGGCCGTCGCGAAAAACTGGCGGCGATGGCGCGCCGCGTATCCGCGCCTCACGCTTGCGACGGTAGCGCAGGTCCATGGCGCGACGATCCATCGCGTGGGCCGCGATTGGAACGATCGCCGACCCGAGGGCGACGGGATGGTCACGGCCGAGGCCGGCGTCGCCCTCGGCGTCTTCACCGCCGATTGCGCGCCGATCCTGCTTGCCGACCTCGCCCATGGCGTGATCGGCGCACTACACGCCGGATGGCGCGGAACGCTCGCCAATATCGCCGGCGCGGGAGTGCGCGCGATGATCGAAATCGGCGCCCGGCCCGAATCGATCCGCGCCGCGATCGGACCGGCGATCGGTCAATGCTGTTTTGAGGTTGACGCTGAACTCGCCGATCGCTTCGCCCGTGAAATCGACGGCGCCGCGTCCTGTGCGCGGCCGGGACGTCCCGGCAAGGCCTATCTGGATCTGGGCGCGCTCAACCAGATGCTGCTCGCCCGGGCCGGTCTCGAACCTCAAGCGATCGATGAGGTTGGACCATGCACGCGATGCGCCCACGATCGCTATTTTTCGCGTCGCGCCGCCTCCGGCGCCTCCACCGGCCTGCAACTCAGCTTCATCGCGCTGCGCGCCTCAACCGACCGCGCATCCTGAAGGCATTCGCTTGCGGGGGTTGCGGCGGGCGCGCACAATTGGACGGTTGAGGCGTAGGCGATGGCGTCCAGGAAAACGCGCGGCGCGGCGAAGGTCGCGAGCGTCCGCGCATTGATCGACAAGCTGCGCAAACCGCTGGCGCCGCCCGCCCATGCCCATCCGGACGAACGCAAATACAGCCGCTCGCGCGAACGCGAACGAATCCGCCGCGCGGCGGCGAGCGATCCTCCGGCCCCGGACAAACCTGACGTATCGGATTAAATTCTTTCGACGGGAAGGAACGCCCGCCTGATGATCAGTTTCGAGCTTTCTGAAGAACAGCGCATGATCCGCGAGACGGTCGCCGCTTTCGCGACCGACGAGATTCGGCCGGCCGCGCGGGCCGCCGACGAATCCGGCGCGATTCCGCCCGAACTAATCGCCAAATCATGGGAGCTGGGCCTCGTGCGCGGCCCGTTGCCGGAAAGCGCCGGCGGCTTCGGCGACGCGCGCTCGGCCGTGACCGGCGCGCTGGTCGCGGAAGAGCTGGCGTTCGGCGATCTGGCGATCGCGCTGCACGCGCTCGCGCCCCGTCTGCTCGCCTATCCGGTCCTTGAATTCGGCACGGACGAGCAGCGCGCGGCGCTGCTCAAAGTCTTCGGCATGGACAGTTTCGCCTGCGCCTCCGCCGCGATCGTCGAGCCG
>JAJXYM010000375.1 GCA_021780585.1 Deltaproteobacteria bacterium | reverse complement strand
CCGATCTGGCTGCTAATCGTCGAAGATGAGGCGCGGCTGGCCGAGAATCTCCGTCGCGGACTCGCCGAACTCGGCGCAGTGGTCACGCTCGCGGCCAGCGTCGCGGCGGCCGAGGCGGCGCTCGATGCGGCCGGCTTCGATACGATCATCCTCGATTTGCGCCTGCCCGATCGCGACGGGCTGGAGTTGCTGCGCGATCTTCGCGCGCGCGCCGATCCCACCCCCGTGCTGATCCTGACGGCGCGCGGCGCGCTCGACGAGCGGGTCGCCGGCCTCGAAACCGGGGCCGACGATTATCTGGCCAAGCCTTTCGCTTTTGCCGAGCTGGCCGCGCGGATTCGCGCGCTGATGCGGCGCGGCCGGACGCCGCCGGCGGCGGTGCTCCGCGTGGCCGACCTCGAATTCGATCCGGTGCGGCGGCGATTGCGCGCGCCCGGCGGCGAGATCGCGCTCTCGCCCAAGGAGCAGGTCCTGGTCGAGCTGCTGATGCGCCACGCCGGCGCGCCGGTGAGCCGCGACACGATCAGCGACGTGCTCTGCGGCCCAGGCTACAATGAGTTAACCAATGTGATCGAAGTGTTCATCAACCGGCTGCGTGAAAAAATCGACCGCGCGCGCCCCCTGCCGCTGATCGTCACCGTGCGCGGCGTCGGTTACATGATGCGCGCCGGATAGCGCCGGCGCGCCCGCCGCGATGACTATCCGGCTTCGGTTGACGCTCTACTGGGCGGTGGTATTGGCGGCCGCGCTCGCGGCCGCCGGGGCGATCGTCCTGATGCTGTTTGCGCGGCTGGAATGGAGCGAGCTGGACGGCGCGCTGGCGGAGGAGGCGGACACCACGGCGGCGGCGATCGCGCGGATTGGACCGGCTGGCGCGATCCCGATCCTGCGGCATCTGAGCCGCGAACGCGATCTTTCGGCGCGCCGGCGCGTCCGTTTGCTCGACGCGGGCGGCGCGCTGGCGGATTTCGGCGACCCGGACGCGGATCTGCCCGCCGCGCCCGGTCCGGCCGCGCGCGCGCTTGTCAACGGCGCGCGGCGGCGCTTTCGTTACGCGGTCAGGCGCTTCACTCTCGCCGGCCGCACGGTATGGCTCGAGGACGGCGCGGACGCCACCGCGGCGCGCGCGTCGATCGCGCGGCTGCGCGCGAGCCTGCTCCTGATCCTGCCGCTGTTGTTCGCCGGATGCGCGCTGGGGGGATATTGGCTCGCCGGCCGCGCGCTGGAGCCGATCAAGCAATTGCGCGCGGCGCTGGGCGCGATCGGGCCGCACGATCTTTCGGGCCGTCTGGCGATCCGCGCCGACAATGGCGAAATCGCGCGGTTGGCGGAAGCGATCAACGAACTGCTCGAGCGCGTCGCCACCGCGTCGCGCCGCGAACGGCGCTTTATCGCCGACGCCGCGCACGAACTGCGCACGCCGCTCGCGGTGTTGCGCACGGGTTTGGAAGTCGCCCTCGGCCGCGATCGCGCCGCCGCCGCATATGCGGGCGCGCTGCGCGCCGCGCTCGAAGCGACGATTGGACTGTGCGCGATGGCCGACGATCTGCTCGAACTGGCGCGGCTGGACAGCGCCGCCGGCGCGCCCGTCCGCGGACCGGTCGAACTCGGCAAGCTCGCCGGCGAGGTGGTGGCCACGCTCACTCCTCTGGCGGGCGCGCGCCGCCTGACCTGTGCGACGGAGCCGGGCGCCGCGGCGATCGTCGCCGCCGATCGCGATCAGTTGCGGCGCGTGATCGTCAATCTGCTCGACAACGCGGTCAAGTTCACGCCCGACGACGGCGCGATCGCGGTCGGCGTGACGCGGCGCGGCGATCGCGCCGTGCTTATCGTCAGCGACGACGGCGTGGGGATTCCGGAGAGCGAGCTGCCGCGCGTCTTCGATCGTTTCTATCGCGGGCGCGCGCGGCCGGCGGCGGGCGGCGGCCTCGGACTCAGCCTGTGCCGCGAAATCGTGAACCATCATGGCGGCGAGCTGACCGCGGCCAACAATCCCGCCGGTGGCGCGCGCTTCGTCCTGACCCTCCCGCTGAGCGACGGACGGGCGCGGCGCGCGGACGCCGCCGCAGAAGCTTAATATCCGTTAATTAGGCCGCCGCGCCCGGCGGCGCTACGATCGCCGTCATGCGCAAGCGGGTCTGGATGTGGCCGGCGGCGACGGCGTTCTTCGCCGTCGCGATTCTGAGCGCGGCGCCGATGCCGGCGGCGATCGCGTCGGCGGGCGAAACGCTCACCCTGGACGAGGCGATCACGCGCGCGCTCAAGTTCGCGCCCGCGCTGGCCGCGACCATGGCCGGCAGCGATTTCGCCGCCGCGCGCGTCAACGAGGCGCGCGCGCCGCTGCTGCCGAATATCTCGGCCGGCGGCGAATATACGCAGAGTCCGGGTTACGATCCGGTGGTGACGAATCGCGGCCAGACCGATCTGTTGCTCTCGCTCAACTATCTCGCCTTCGACGGCGGCCGGCGCGTGGCGCAACTGCGCGCCGCGCGCTATGCGGCCGAGGCGGCCACGCTGGGGGTCGCCGCGATGCGCGCGCAGATTGTTTTCGATACCCGCGTCGCCTATTTCGACCTGGCGCGGGCGCGCGCCGAACGGTTGGAGCTGGCGGCGAGCCTGACCCGGCTCGAGCGCTACGTCGCGATCGTCGAAGCGCTGCGCGCCAGCGGCCGGGCGATTTCCAACGACGTCCTGCGCATCCGCACCGCGCGCGACGCGACCGCGATCGCCCGCGGCAACGCCGCCCAGGCGGTCCATCACGCCTCGATCGTGCTGGGATCGCTGATTGGAGAATTCGATCGCGACGATTTGCCGATCGCGCCGCTCGCGGCGACGCCCGCCGCGCCCTCCGGCGATCCGGCCGAGAGTCCCGCCTACCGCGCCGCCGAACGCCAGGTGGAAGCGGCGAAAATGGCCTTGGCCGCGGCGCGCAAGGAGCGGATGCCGACGTTTACGATCGCGCTCACCTCGGGCTACCTCGGAATCGATCCGCCGAACACGTTTCAGCATCGCCTGGGCGCCTCCTATGACGGCGCGTTTTCGGCGCCGATTTTTTCCGGCGGGCTGATTCGATCGCATATCGACGAGGCCGGCGCCGCGCGCCGCCGGGCGATCGCGCAACGCGAGGCGGTCAAGGTCGCCGTGACCCGCGACTTGAGCGACGCGCGCGAACGCTATGACGACGCGCGCAAGCAAATCGATTTGATCGCCGCCTCCGAAACCACCGCCGATGACGCCTTCGCGCTCGACTGGAGCCGCTTCCTCGGCGGCGGCGCGGTCACGATGCTCGAGGTGGTCGACGCCTATGAGCAGGCGCAGACGCTCAGGGTCGCGGCGATCGAACAGACTTTCGTCGCGCGCCAGGCGATGGCGCAGGCGGCGCTGGCGCTGGGACGCGCGCAATGACGATGCCGGGCGCGGCCGCGGTCACGCGCCGCGCTGCGCGGCGCGGATGGATCGCGCTTGCGATGGCGCTCGCGATCGCGCTTGCCGGATGCGGCCGGAGCGGCGGCTCGGGCGACGCCGATGAAGATGACGCGGCCGCGCCGGCGCCTGCCACGGTGGTGATGGCGGTGACGGGCGCGCGCGTCACGGTCGCGCCGATACGGCGGCAGATCCGGATGCTCGGCGTGACCGCCGCGCTTCGCCAGGTCTCGCTGCGCGCGCCGACTTCGGGCCGGATCTACAGCTTCGATCTGCGCGTCGGCGATACCGTCAGGCGCGGCGCGGTCGTCGCCCATATCCTGAGCCGCGAGGTCGAGGCGGCGCAAAACGGACTCGCCGTCGCGCAGCGGATCGATCCCGCCAACGCCGCCGCGCTGGCCGCCTCGGTGCGGCGCCATTCCGGCGGTCCCGGCGTCGCGGTGATCGCCGCCGCCGACGGCATCGTTGCCGATCGGCTGGTGAGCGACGGCCAGTTGGTCAACGCGATGGACCCGCTGGCGAACCTGATCGATCCGCGCGATATCCGCGTGACCGCCGCCGCCCCGGCCAACGAGCTGGCGTCGATCCGGCCCGGGATGGCCGCGCGGGTGACCACGCCGATCGCGCCCGGCGTGACCTACGACGCGCGGGTGAGCGCGCTCGCGCCGAGTCTCGCGGCGACCGGCGCGACCGAACCGGTATGGCTTGAGTTTGTCGGCGCGCGGCGGGTCGTCCAGGCCAACGCGCCGGTCGAAGTGACCGTGACGATCGCGGCGGCGGCCAACGCCACGGTGATGCCGCGCGCCGCGCTGTTCGCTGACGCCGCCACCGGCGCGCATTACGTCTTCGTCGCCGGGACCGACGGCCGCGCCCATCGCACGCCCGTCGCAATCGGACTCGGCACGGAAGAGCTGGTGCAGGCGCTCGCGGGCGTGAAACCCGGCGATACGGTGATCACTTCGGGCGGCTACGCCCTGTCGGACGGTCTGCGCGTGACGATCGCGCAGGAGCCGCAATGACGCGCGGTAATTCGATCCTGGCGATCTTCGCGGCGCTCACCGCCGCCGCGCTCGGAATTCTGCTCGCCTTCAGAATTCCCAGCGCGGTGTTTCCCGAGATTCAGTTCAATCGCGCGATCGTGATGGCGGACAGCGGCGACCTGCCGGTCAAGCAGATGCTGGTCGCGGTCACGCGGCCGCTCGAGGAGGCGGCGTACGGCGCGATCGGCGTGACCCTGGTGCGCTCGACGACCACCCGCGGCAGTTCCGAAATCGACGTCAACTTCGCCTCCCACGATAATCCGCTGAGCAGCTTCCAGATGCTGCAGGCGGCGCTCAACGAAGTGCGCGGGCAATTGCCCGCGGGAACGTCGGTGCAGAGCCGGCTGCTGACCACCGGGACGTTTCCGATCGTCGATATCAGCGTCGCGTCGCAGGCGCGCGATCTGGCCGATCTGACCGATATCGCGCGCTACGACCTCGTGCCGACGCTGCATCGGATTCCCGGCGTCTATCGGGTCGAGGTCGTCGGCGCCAAATATCGCGAATACGTGGTGCGGCTCGATCCGATCCGGATGCTGCAGCATCAGCTCGCCCCGTCGGACGTGGTGGCCGGCCTCGCGCGGGCCAACGTGATCGAATCGGCCGGCCGCGTCACCGACGCTCATCGGATGATGCTGGCGGTGGTCAGCGCGGATCTGCATGACGCCGATCAGATCGCGGCGCTGCCGGTCGCGAATCTGAACGGCCAGCCGGTCTACGTGCGCGATATCGCGACGGTGGCCGAGGGGATCCGCGAGGATTATATCCGCACCTCCTGCGAAAACGGCCGCGCCGTGCTGGTCGGCGTCTCGCGCCAGCCGGACGGCAACACCAGCGCGATTGCCGCGGCGGCGCACGCGATCCTCGCGGATTTCCGCGCGCGCTATCCCGACACGAAATTTTCGTTCTCCTACGATCAGGCGCAACTGGTCGCCAAATCGCTCGCCAGCGTGCGCGACGCGATCGTGATCGGCCTGATTCTGGCGGTCGCCGTGGTCTACGGCTTCACGCTGAGCGCCGCCAGCGCCGTGATCGCGGCGCTGGTCGTGCCCTGCACGATCGCGATCACGTTCGCGCTGATGGCCGCCAGCGGCATGACCTTCAACATGATGACGCTGGGAGGACTGGCGGCGGGAATCGGACTGTTTATCGACGACGCGATCGTGGTGATCGAGGCGGTCCATCGCGCGCATGCGGAAAAGCGCGCGCCGGCCGCGGCGGTCGCCGCCGCGATCAACGAATTGGGCCGGCCGCTGATCGCGTCGACGGCGACGGTCGTGGTGGTGTTCGCGCCGCTGATCTTCCTGACTGGCGTGACCGGCGTCTTCTTCCGCGCGCTGGCGCTGACGCTGGGCGGCGGGCTGTTCGTCTCGCTGCTGCTGGCGCTCTATTTCACGCCCGCGCTGGAGTCGCTGATGCAATCGATGCGCCGGCCGGCGCGGCCGCCCGGCCGCGTCTTCACGCGGGTGCGCGCGGCCTATCTCGCCAGCCTCGGGCCGTTCCTCCGCGTTCCCGCGCTGGGGTTGATCGTGGCGGTCGCCGCGATCGCGGGGGCGTTCGCGCTCTATCGCGCGGTCGGCGTCGACTATCTGCCGGCGATGGACGAGGGCGCGTTCATCCTCGACTACATGACGCCGCCCGAAAGCACGCTGCACGACACCGACGCGCTGGTCCACAAAATGGAACAGGTCCTGCGCACCACGCCCGAAATCGTCGCCTTCTCGCGCCGCACCGGCACGCAGCTCGGGTTTTTCCTCACCGAGTCGAATCGCGGCGATATGTCGATTCGGCTGGCGTCGCGCCGCACGCGCGGAATCAATGCGATTATCGACTCGGTGCGGGCGCGGATTCTCGCCGCCGTGCCGGGCGTCCATGTCGAGTTTTCGCAGGTGTTGCAAGACCTGGTCGGCGATCTTTCGGGCACGCCCGAACCGATCGAGGTCAAGGTTTTCGGCGCCGATCAGCCGTCGATCGAAGCAACCGCGCGCCGCATCGCCGATCTAATCCGGCCGCTGCCGGGCGTGGTCGACGTCTTCAGCGGCCTGACCGAAAGCCTGCCCGAGCAGGAGATTCTGGTCGACGCGGCGGCCGCGCAACGCTATGGCTTCAACTCCGAGGAGATCCGTACGCAACTCCGGGCGGCGGTGCAGGGCACGGTCGCGACCTGGCTGCGCGTCGGCGACCAGATGCGCGGCGTGCGCGTGCGCTATCCCGACGAATATCACACCGATCTTGGCGCGCTCTCGCGGATCCTGCTGCGGACCGCCAACGGCGGCGATGTGCCGCTGGCCGATCTGGTCACGATGCGCTGGCTGGGCAAGAGCGTCGAACTCGACCGCGAGCGGCTGCGCCCGGTCGTCCATGTCACCGCGCGAGTCGAGGGAATCGACCTCGGGACGGCGATCGCCGAGGTCAAGGCGCGACTGGCCGGCCTCACGCTGCCGGCCGGCGTCACGCTCGAATATGGCGGCCTCTATGCGCAGCAGCGCGAGGCGTTTCACCAACTCGCGCTGGTGCTGCTCGCGGGCGTGATCGCCACGTTCATCATCCTGCTGTGGGAGTTCGCGCGCTTCGCCCCCGCGATCGCCGTGCTGACCGGCGCGGCTTCCTGCCTGGTCGGAAGTTTCGCGGCCCTGATGGTCGCCGGCGTCACGCTCAATATCTCGTCCTTCATGGGGCTGATCATGGTGATCGGCATCTCGGCCAAAAATGGCATCCTGCTGCTCGATCACGCCGAACGCGATCTCGCCGCCGGCGTCGAACCGCGCGCGGCCCTGGTTACCGCGGCGCGGATGCGGCTGCGGCCGATCCTGATGACCACGCTGGCGACGATCGCCGGCCTCGCGCCATTGGCGCTCGGACTTGGCGCCGGCGCGCGTATCCAGCAGCCGCTCGCGCTCGCGGTAATCGGCGGGCTGGTCGTCTCGATCCTGCTGGCGACCCCGGTCGCGGTCGGCGTGTTCTTGCTGAGCCATCCGCGGCCCCGCGATCCGGCCGAGCGCGAACCCGCCGACCGCGATCTGCCCGCGCGCGCCTGATACTCGTGAAGATTGCATCCCTCCGATCCCGGCGTTTACCACGGCGTCGCCAACCCATATCGTTAACGGCGTGAAGGCAGTGGAAGCGACGCTCGAAATCAGGAACCGGTTGGGACTCCATCTGCGGGCGGCTTCGGTGCTGGCGCAGGCGGCGAGAAAGTTCAATTCGTCAATTTTGCTACGGATCGATAAGCAGGAGGCGAATGCGCGCAGTGTAACCCAACTGATCATGCTTGGGGCCGGTCAGGGTACGAAGGTCAGGGTCGCGATCGAAGGCGACGACGCGGTGGAAGCCGCCGCCGCGATTCGAGCGATATTCGAGGACGGTTTCGGCGAGGACTGAGCCCCCGGCCGGACGGACCGGAAGACCTCGGGGCGGGTTTGAGATTATTGACCGGTCCATTAAAATTGATTATAGAACTTCATTCAGATTTTAAGCGATTACAGTCGATTCGCCGAGCCTTGCCGCTCGGCGATTTCGTAATTGGACGATTTGAGCAACGCTCGCCCTCTGCTTTGCAGGTCATGCCAGGATACGATTCATCCGGGTTCGCGTCGGAATCAGCCGCGTCCGTAAGGAGCTAACCTTTAATGCCGCTCAAAGATTTTCTGTTCACTTCGGAATCCGTCAACGAAGGCCATCCCGACAAGATGTGCGACCAGATTTCCGACGCCGTGCTGGACGCGCTGCTGGCGGAAGACCCGAATTCCCGTGTTGCGCTCGAAACCCTGGTGAAGACCGGGCTGATCGTGATGGCCGGCGAAATCACCTCGCGGCATCAGCCTGATTACGTCAAGATTGCCCGCCAAACGGCCGTTAAAATCGGTTACGACAACGACGAGATCGGCTTCAACGGCAAGATGTGCGCAGTGATGACGGCGATCGAGCCGCAATCGCCCGATATTTCGCAGGGCGTCACCGAGGGTGAAGGGCTGTTCAAGGAGCAGGGGGCCGGCGATCAGGGGCTGATGTTCGGTTTCGCCTGCAACGAGACGCCCGAGTTGATGCCGCTGCCGATTTCGCTGGCGCATCGCCTGATGGAGAACCTCACGGCGCTGCGCAAGGAAAAGAAGCTCGGCTTCCTGCGCCCCGACGGCAAGAGCCAGGTCACGGTGCGTTACGCCGACGGCCGTCCGGTGGGCGTCGACGCGGTGGTCGTCTCGACCCAGCACCATCCCGACGCGAGCCACGGCACGATTCGCGAAGCGCTTATCGAGGAGTTGATCAACAAGACGATTCCGCCGCAATACCTGAGCAAATCCACGACGATTCACGTCAATCCGACCGGCAGCTTCGTGGTCGGCGGACCGCATGGCGACTGCGGCCTGACCGGTCGCAAGATTATCGTGGATACCTACGGCGGCTACGGACGCCACGGCGGCGGCGCGTTTTCGGGCAAGGATCCGAGCAAGGTTGACCGTTCGGCCTGCTATATGGCCCGCTACGTCGCGAAGAACGTCGTTGCGGCGGGACTCGCCAGCAAATGCGAAATCCAGGTCGCCTACGCGATCGGCGTCGCCGAGCCGGTCTCGATCCTGATCGACACTTTCGACACCGGCGTGGTTCCCGACCACAAGCTTTCGACCACACTGCGCGAACTGTTCGATTTCCGGCCGGCGGGAATCATCCGCACGCTGCAGCTCAAGCGCCCGATTTACGAACCCACCGCCGCCTACGGCCATTTCGGCCGTCCGGCCGAAAACGGCCTGTTCCCGTGGGAAAAGACCGACATGGCGGAACAATTGCGCAGCGCTTTCGGACTCGGCTCCGGCCGCTGATAAATCGTCAGGAGAAGATGTAGATGTCATCCGCCAAGAGCGCCGAATACGACGTGCGCGACCTCGGACTCGCCGAAATCGGCCGCAAACGAATCGAATGGGCCGATCGCCAGATGCCGGTCCTGCGCAATATCCGCGAACGCTTCGCCACCGAGCTGCCGCTCAAGGGCCAGCGCCTCGGCGCCTGCCTGCATATCACCTGCGAGACCGCCAATCTGCTGCGCGCGCTCAAGGCCGGCGGCGCCGAAGTCTTCTGCTGCGCGAGCAATCCGCTCTCGACGCAGGACGACGTCGCGGCCGCGCTGGTCCAAGCCTACGGGATCCCGACCTACGCGGTTCATGACGAAGATCGTGACACCTATTACGGCCATCTGCGCGCCGTGCTGCGCCGCCGGCCGACGATCACGATGGACGACGGCGCCGATCTCGTGAGCCTGCTTCATACCGAGTTCCGCGACCAGGCGACCGAGGTTCGCGCCAGCATGGAGGAGACCACCACCGGTGTAATCCGCTTGCGCGCGATGGCCCAGGATGGCGCGCTCAAGATTCCCGTGGTCGCCGTCAACGACGCCCAGACCAAGCATCTGTTCGATAATCGCTACGGCACCGGGCAGTCCACGATGGACGGCGTGATCCGTGCGACCGGCGTGCTGATCGCCGGCTCGGTGGTGGTGGTCGCGGGCTACGGATGGTGCGGACGGGGAATCGCCGCGCGCGCGCGCGGCCTTGGCGCCGACGTGATCGTCACCGAAGTCGATCCGGTGCGCGCGCTCGAGGCCGCGATGGACGGTTTGCGCGTGATGCCGATGGTCGAGGCGGCCAAAATCGGCGATATCTTTATCAGCGCGACCGGCGATCGCTCGGTGCTTAATCCCGCCCACTTCAGCCTGATGAAGGACGGCGCGATCCTCTGCAATTCCGGCCATTTCGACGTCGAGATCGATCTCGCCTACCTCAACGATTCGGCCAGGAAGATCGATCGCAACGTCACCAATCACGTTGACGCCTACCTGCTCGCCAACGGTCGCACGCTGTTTATCCTGGGCCAGGGCCGGCTGGTCAATCTCGCCTGCGCCGAGGGCCATCCCGCGCAGGTGATGGATATGAGCTTCGCGACGCAGGCGCTGGCCGCGCGCTGGACCGCGACCAGC
>JAJXYM010000068.1 GCA_021780585.1 Deltaproteobacteria bacterium | reverse complement strand
CGCGGCGCCCGCCGCGACGGCGAACGCCAACGCGAATCCGGTCAGCGCGGGCCCGCCGCGCCCCAGGGTCACTTGGGCGCGAG
Source organism: Deltaproteobacteria bacterium (assembly GCA_021780585.1). Lineage (GTDB taxonomy): Bacteria > Desulfobacterota > Binatia > Binatales > Binataceae > JADMIL01. The sequence continues at coordinate 2,472 of JAJXYM010000068.1, read as the reverse complement.
CGCTTCCATCGCGCGCTCGTCGGGCAGCGCCTCGCTATCGACCTTCACCGGCAGGATACATACGTGGGTCGCGCCGGCCTTCAGATGGGCGTCGATGCGGTCGCGGATTTTCGTTTCCGTGCCCCACGCGACGACCGCGTCGACCAGCGCGTCGCTGCAGCCGTTGGCGAAGTCCTCGTCCTTCCAGCCCAGGTTCTTGAGATTGTTGGTGTAGTTCGGCAGGCGCGGCACGTACGTTTTCATATAGGTACGGGCGGCCGCGCGCGCCTTGGCCGCGTCGGTCTCGAGAATCACCGCCTGGGCGGCGCAGATCCACGGCTTCGGGCCGATCGCGGCGCGCACTTTCGCGGTATGCTCCGGCGGAACGAAATAGGTATGCGTGCCGTTGGTCTCGGCGGCGGCCAGCGCCAGCATCTTCGGATGCAGCGCGGCAATCACGATCGGCACCTCCTCCTTCGGCGCGGGCGCGCGATACAACGCTCCCTTCAGCTTCGGCAGATATTCCTTCATGTAGCTGTAGGGCTTGTCGTACGAATGACCGCGCAGGTTCGCGACCAGCGGCTTGTGGCTCACGCCGATGCCGAGCAGGAAGCGTCCGTTCGACAGCTCGCCAACGGTCTTCGACGCGGCGGACATCGTGATCGGATCGCGCGCCCAGATATTCGCGATGCCGGTGGCGAAGATCAGCCGCTCGGTATGCGCCGCAAGGTAGCCGGCGTGGGCGAAAGGCTCGCGTCCGACCGCCTCCGGTATCCACATCGCGCTGTAGCCAAGCTTCTCGACCTTGCGTACGAACGCCGCGGTCTCAGGCGCGGTCATGCCGTCGAGAAAAAACCATAGTCCGAGTTTGCCGAGTTCCATCGCTCCGTAATAACCCGCCGCGCCGCCCGCGTAAAGCCGTCCGACCGTTTCCCTTGATCCCGCCGGCCGCGCTACAAATCCCTCAATCAATTCGATCGTCCGAGGAGCGCCGCGCCATGAAAATCGGCCTGATGTTCGTCAATTCCGGTCCCTTCAGCAATCCCGAGCTGCTCGCCCATCTGGCGGTCACCGCCGAAAAATGCGGCGTCGAGTCGCTCTGGACGGTCGAGCACGTCGTCATCCCGCAGGGCTACCAGTCGCCCTATCCCTACTCGAAGAGCGGCAAGATTCCCGGCGGCGAGGACGTGTCGATTCCCGATCCGCTGATTCCGCTTGGCTTCGTCGCCGCGCTCACGTCGAAGGTCAAGCTCGCCACCGGCATCCTGATTCTGCCGCAGCGCCATCCGCTCTACGTCGCCAAAGAGGTCGCGACGCTCGACGTCCTGTCGCACGGCCGCATCATCCTCGGCATCGGTTCCGGATGGCTCAAGGAGGAGTTCGACGCGCTCGGCCTCGATTTCCGCCAGCGCGGCGCCCGCACCGACGAGGCGATCCAGGCGATGCGCGCGGTATGGAACGACAATCCCTCCAGCTATCACGGCAAGCACTTCAATTTCGGTCCGCTGATGAGCTTTCCCAAGCCGATCCAGAAGGGCGTGCCGATTCACGTCGGCGGCCATTCGCCCGCCGCCGCGCGCCGGGCGGGACGCTTCGGCGACGGTTTCTTCCCCGCGATCGGCGACCACGCGAAACTCAAGGAGCTGTTCGGGATCATGCGCGACGCGGCGCACAAGGCCGGCCGCAATCCCGACGCGATCGAACTGTCATGCATGGGGCGCGCGGACGTCGACGCGCTCAAGTCGTATCGCGACCTCGGCATCGCGCGCGCCGTGATCGCGCCGCCCGCCTTCGACAAGGAAGGCCTGACGCGCGGACTCGAAAAGCTCGCCAACGACGTAATCGCGAAGCTCTGACCCGCAACCATTCGCCGCCGCGCATCCGAAGAGGGCCAAAAATGAAAGCCGGAATCATCTTCGCCAATTCGGGGCCGTTCAGCCGGCCCGAGCTGTTCGGTCAACTCGCCCGCGAGGCCGAGGAATTCGGCTTCGAATCGCTCTGGACGGTCGAGCACGTCGTCGTCCCGCAACCGCATACGCCCTACCCCGGCTCGAAAGACGGGCAGATGCCGGGCGGCGACGACGTCGCGATTCCCGATCCGCTGATTCCGCTCGGCTACGCCGCCGCCGTCACCAGCCGGATCAAGCTCGCCACCGGCATCGTGATTCTGCCGCAGCGCCATCCGCTCTATCTCGCCAAGCAGCTCGCGACGATCGACCTCCTGTCGCACGGCCGGATGCTCCTCGGGATCGGCAGCGGCTGGATGAAGGAGGAATTCGACGCGGTCGGCGCCGATTACCATCGGCGCGGCGCAATCACCGACGAATCGATTCAGGCGATGCGCGCGTTATGGCGCGACAGTCCGGCCAGCTTCCACGGCAAGCATTTCCATTTCCACGACGTCAAAAGCCTGCCCCATCCGCTCCAGCCGGGCGGCATCCCGATTCACGTCGGGGGCCATTCGGCGGCGGCCGCGCGCCGGGCCGGACGCTT
>JAJXYM010000085.1 GCA_021780585.1 Deltaproteobacteria bacterium | reverse complement strand
GCGGGTCGTGCGTGAACCACGGCATGTGGGCGGCGACCGCGCCTATCTGTTCGTCGCGACCGGGCAGGCGGGCGCGGCGGGCGAAGTGCTCGGCGCGAGCCGCGGCCTCGTGCGCGTGACGATCCTGGGCGACGCGGAGCGCTTCCGGCTGGGCGATGAAATCCGCGCGACCGGACGAATCCGCTTTCCGCGCAACGACGGTAATCCCGGAGAATTCGATTACCGCGCCTGGCTGATGCGTCAGGGAATCGCGGCGACGATGTTCGCGGGCGCGGCCAAGACGGGCGCGCCGGCTCCGATTCAACTGCTCGGGCGCCATCCGCGCTTTCCCGCAACCATGATCGAGACCGCGCGCCGCCGGATTGGCGCGTTGATCGACGCCAATCTCGGTTATCCGGCGAACGCCGAGATGCGCGCGCTGATAATCGGCGACCGCGGCGGAATCGACGAGGCGCTCCGGCGGCGCTTCGCCTTCACCGGCATGGCCCATCTGCTGGTCATTTCCGGATTGCATCTGGGAATCGTCGCGACGGCGGCGTTTTTCGTGGGCCGGCTGGCGATGGGATTTTTCCCGACGCTGATGGCGCGCGGCTACGCAAACAAGGTTGCCGCGCTGGCGGCGGCGATCGCGGCGTCCGGCTATGCGGCGATCGCGGGCCATCATGTGTCCACCGTGCGCGCGCTGGTGATGGTGTTGGCGTATGCGCTCGCGATCCTGCTGGATCGGGCGCGGGAGCTGATGGCGAGTCTGGCGCTGGCGGCGCTGGTGATTTGTCTCGGGATGCCGGGTTCCACGGCCGATATCGGTTTTCAGCTTTCGTTCGTTTCGGTCGCGGCGATCGTACTCGGGATGCGGCGCTTCGCGGCATGGCGGCGGATGCGATTCGCGGCCGCCGAGGAAAATTTCATGTTCAAGCTGGCGGAGACGGTCGCCGGCTATTTCGCGGTGTCATTCTGGGCGCTGCTGGGCGCGGCTCCGTTGGCGGCGTTCTATTTCAACCAGTTCTCGATCGTCGGACTGGCGGCCAACGCGATCGTCGTGCCGATCATGGGCTTTGGCGCGGTGGTGACGGGACTGGTCGCCGCCGCGCTGGATGGCGTGAATCGCGTTGCGGCCGGCGGCGCGACGCGGCTGGCGGGCGATTTCGCGACTTTGGGAACACGGCTCGCCGGATGGTTTTATCGCTGGCCGTTCGGATGGAGCCGGATCTTCACGCCGACCGTCCCCGAGATGGCGATCGCGTACGGCCTGATCGCGCTCTGGCTCACTGCGCCGCTGGCCGACGCGGCGCTGCCGGATGCGGCGCACGCCCGGACTCGCGAGGCCAACGCCGGTCCGCCGCCGTCGTCGCCGTGGCGGCGGCGGGCCGCGGCGCTGCTGCTCGCCGCGCTGGCGCTCGACGCTGGATGGTGGACGTGGCGGCGCTATTTCAACGACGAACTGCGGATTACCTTTCTTTCGGTGGGCGAGGGCGACGCGGCGGTGGTGCGTTTCCCGGGTTCGCGCGTGATGCTGATCGACGGCGGCGGGGGCTTTCGCGGCGGCTTCGATCCGGGCGAGCGGATGGTCGCGCCATATCTGTGGGAACATCGGATCATGCGGGTGGATTACGCGCTGCTGAGCCATCCGGACCGCGACCATTTCGGCGGGCTGATTTTTTTGGTCGCGAATTTCCGCCCGAAAGAGTTCTGGACCAGCGGCGTCGGCAGCGACGACGCGAGCTACGCGCGGTTGATCGCGGTCGCGCAAAGCGCTGGCGCGCGGCAACTGGTATGCGGCGGCGGAGCGCCGGCGCGCACGATCGGCGGAGTCGAGGTGCGCTGCCTGTGGCCGCGGCCGGGCGCGGTCGAGAAGAAGGAGAACAACGCCTCGATGGTCGTGCGGATGCGCTACGGCGGCGCGGCCGTCCTGTTTACCGGTGACCTCGAGGCCAAGGGCGAACGCGAGCTGATCGCGACCGGGGTGGATTTGCGCGCGGCGGTGATCAAGGTTCCGCATCATGGCAGCGCGACCTCGTCGAGCGCGGAGTTAATCGCGGCGGTGCGTCCGGGGCTGGCGGCAATTTCGGACGGCTATCTGAACCGTTTCGGCTTTCCCGACCCGGGCGTGGTCGAACGCTATCGGGCGGCGGGCGCGACGGTCCTGCGCACCGATCGGGACGGCGCGGTGCGGGTCGCGATCGGCGGCGAGGGCGTCACGGCGAGCACGGATCGCCGCGGACCGGTGAGGCTCGCGGTTGACGATTCGGGCGGGGCTGTGGGAAAGTGAGCGATGAAATGCCGAACGCCGGCCGCCATCAGGCGGGCCCGCGCGGTCGGCCAGCATTATCACGGAATTGCCGGAGGGTCTCCATGGCTGAGCAGGCCAGCGCACAAGCGGCGGAACAACCGGGCAAACGCCCGATTCTGCCGATTTTCAAGCTCGAACCGACGCCTCATCTGGTGGGTACGAAGTGTGCCGGATGCGGGGCGGTGTTTCTCGACGTGAAGCGGCTGGCCTGTTCGAAATGCGGCGCGACCGGACCGTTTCAGGAGATTCCGCTGTCGAACAAGGGCAAAGTC
>JAJXYM010000200.1 GCA_021780585.1 Deltaproteobacteria bacterium | reverse complement strand
GCCTCCGCGGCCGGCATGATCTGCATCTTGAGCGTCCACGACGGGTGATCGCCGCGACGGACTCCGTAGTGAGTATCTGGTCGGACTTCATTGACGCCTTGTTGCCTGTTTGCGGGTTGCTGATCAGTGTTTGCCGTAATCAAGCGGAACGCCCTTGCGCTGGGCGAGGATATAAGCTTCGAGCGCGCGCATCTTGGGATCGTTCGGGTCTATCGTCTTGCCCTTGACGGGATTTTCGATGCACCAGTCGATCATGTCGCGTAGCAATGCCACGCGCTGCAATTGTTCCTGGTACTTCGGATAGGTTTCCGGATGGGTATTGGCGGCGTTGGGATGGCACATGTCGCAACTCACGCCGATTGTCGAGCCAAGTAGTTTCGCCGAATGAAAAACCTGATTTCCATACGCGACGAAGGCGTCGGTTTGCGCCTTCCAAATCTTGAAGTCGCGTTCGTGGAAGCTCGCGTAGGTGTCGCCCTGCTGGCTTTTGAGCGTGGTCGCGGCGGCGGCTCCGGGGCCGGCGATATTGCCGCCACTGTCGGCGGGGACGGGCGTGGCGGTTTTCTGTTCGGTTTGCGCCATTATCCATTCGCTTGCGGGATGCTTGCGGCGCCATTCGGCCATCAGACGGCTCGTGACCGCGAGCGCCTCCGTGTGCGACATCGGTTGGCCGGGCTTGAGTCCCGCGACCTCGGTATGGGTCACGCCGTCGCATAGCTCGACTACGACGCCGCCGTGTCCGGCGGGCGGCAGTGAATGGGCCGGGACGGATCGGGCATTGGCCAGGTTGGCGGCGCGGACGAAATGAGCGCCGCAGAGGCCGAGGACGATCGCGCCGGCGGCGCCGGCGATGATTCCGGATTTTCGCATGGCTCGATTTCCCCCCTGATCAGTAGCTGGCGAATTGCGGCGCGGGCGGACGATCGGTCTTGCCGCGCGAAACCAGATAGTCGGCGCGCACCGTGACGGGGTTGCGGTCCCAGAGATTGTAAATCGTGTCGACCAGACCGTCGGCGCGCGCGGTGAACTGGCCGTCGCCGCATCCGTCAAACTGGTCGAACGGATCGACGCGGTTCATCTGAATAGTCAGCGGCGGCAGGCCTTCGGGAGCGTATGGCCACGGCCAGGCGGTCGAGAGCATGCCATAGAAACTGATATTGCCGATCTGGTTGAAGAGCATCTGATGGGTATGCCCGTGAACGACCGTGACCTTTCGATAGGGGCGCAGGATCGCCTGAACCTGCTCGGCGTCGTCGGTCCAGAAATTCCAGGGACGATAATACTTGTAGAGTGGAGAATGCGAGAATACGAGCAGCGGCGTCGAATGAGCGACCCTGGCGAGATCGTTCGTGAGCCATTGGCGCTGTTGTTCGCCGACCTCGAAGCGCGACTGAATGCCATTATCCAGTCCCGCGACGATCCCCATGCGTTCGGCGGGCGTCAGTTTGCGCGCGGTCCAGAAGTCCCGTTCATAGACGCTCTGCAGCACCACGACGTGAACGCCCTTCCAGTCGAATGAGTATGTGGGCGGACCGAACAGTTCCCGCCATTTCTCACCGAGATCGAGGAACCAGTCGTGTTCGCCGACCATCATTTTGACCGGGGCCTTGAGATTGCCGAGTATCTGTTTGCCCATCTCGAGTTGCTGCGCGGTTCCGAGTTGCGCGAGATCTCCGCCGTACAGGACGAAGTCGGGCTGCGGGTCGAGCGCGTTCACGTCGTCGACAGCCTTCACGATCGCGCGGATGAAGCGCTGATTGAGAGTGCGTTCGTACAGATGGGCGTCGGAGATATAGGCGAAACGGAAGGGCGCGGCTCCCGTCGCTCCGGCTCCGCTCCAGTCCTTGTCGACGGCGGCGTTGGCGACGTCGACGAGTTGGAACGTATGCGGCGGCGTCAGACCCTTGGCGATCACGGCGCCGAGCGCGGCGGCCGAAAGCTTGAGGAAGGCGCGGCGATCGCAATTGCGCAACGCGCGCAGGACGCGGTCGCGATCCTCGTAAAATTTGGTCTCGACGCTTTTATGGCGAGCGGCCATGGCGATTCCTCCCTGAAGGGTTCGAGAGCTCAGTCTCCACCGAGCAATGCGGGGTCTTCGCTCATCGCGGATTGCCCGGGGCCGATATCGCCGAACGGACCGGAGAAGCCCGGGCCGTTGCGGCCCTTGAGGCCCATCGCGGCGGCGGTGTCGCGTTGCGGGCGCGTCGTGCGCGAAATAGTGAATTGCCGCCGATATTCCTTTTGCGCCTGCGCCATGAAGCGCTGGCTGGTCAGGGAAAGCAGGAAAGCGGCGAGATCGTCTTCCTGCTGTTCGCTCAGGCCGAGCGGCGTGATTCCGCCGTCAAGATAGGGATTTTGCACGCCGCCTTTGTTGTAGTGATCGAGCGTATCCCAGATCGTCGCCTGCGAGCCGTCATGGAAATAGGGTTCAGTGAGATAGAGATTGCGCAGATCCATCGTGCGGAAGGCGCCGATATCATGCGGCTGCTTGCTGACGAGGAAGCGGCCGAGCTCGCTCATATCGGTCGCGATCGCAAGTTGATCGATCTGGCGGGCTCCCCCTCCGCCGCTGGACAACAGCGCCAGCGCCTGGCGGGCGTGCGGCACGAATTTGGCGCTATGCGCCGAGACGCCGATATTGTGAAAGCGGTCGTCGGTGAAGAGCGGCCGCGTGGGATTCCAGCCGTGGCACGACATGCATCGCCCCTGCCCGTTGAAGATGGCCCATCCGCGCTTCTCCTGCGCCGTGAGCGCGTTCGAGTCGCCGGCCATATACCGGTCGAAAGGCGAATCGAAGGCGATCTGCGTGCGTTCGTAAACCGCGATCGCCGCGACCAGATTGCGATAGTTGGGCGCGGTTCCAAACGTATCCTGAAAGCCCTTTTGATATTCCGGAATGGAATTCAACTTCGTGACCACGGTCCGCTGGTCGGGCATTCCCATTTCGATCGGATTGAGTATTGGCTGTTCGGCCTGGTCCTCGAGCGTCGCGGCGCGGCCGTCCCAGAACTGCTCGATATTGAACATCGAGTCGAGCACGGTCGGGGCGTTGCGCTGCCCGAATTTTCCATGCACGCCCATCGAGGTTGGCAACTGATCGGTGAAACCCTTGTCGGGGTCGTGGCAATTGGCGCAGGCGACCGTGTTGTCGGCCGACAGGCGCGGATCGAAGAACAGCTCCTTGCCGAGCGCGACTTTGGCGGCGGATTGCGGATTATGCGCGGGAATCACCCACTGATAGAGCTGTTCGGGGAATCCCGGCTGATCGACGCTCTTGGGCTCGGCGAGCGGCCCGGGCTGCGGCGCGGGCATCGTCGCGCGCGCCTGGCCAGCGCCGCTTGACGTCAGCGCGGCGACGATCAGAACCACGGCCGTGTATGATCTTCCAGACATCGCGCTCCTCCCTGTTTGCTTTTGGCCGGCGCCGCGCCGGGCGGTTCCGCGTCAGTAGTGATTAGATATTATCGAAGTTTTGATCATGTCTAAATCCGGCGCAAAAAAAATCAGGCCCGCCGGCGCGCCGCGCTTTTCGCCCGTCCGCGCACCACCACGTGATACTCCCGGACTTCGAAGCCATCAAGCGAATCGAGTTTCGCTACCGATAGGGCCTCCCACGGCAAATCGTAAATGCGTCCGGTCCGCTCGTCGATAAAATGATGATGCCGGCCGACGTTGGCGTCGAACACGGTCTTGCCGTCGGCCAGCGTGTACTGGCGCAGCAGCCCTTTTTTCACGAACAGGTTGAGCGTGTTGTAAACGGTGGCCCGCGAGATCATCGGAAAGCTCTTGCGGACCCTGGCCCAGACCTGGTCGGCCGTGGGATGGTCGCAGGTTTCGAGCACATACGCGGCCACCGCGACCCGTTGCGCCGACGGCTGGATGCCGGCGTCGCGAAGCAGGTTTGCGGTTCGTGGCCCCATTGCGTTTAGATTAAGTCTAGGTCTTGAAACCTGTCAAGATGCGCCGGGCGCCCGGTTGACGAAGCTGATTCTTCGTTTTGCCCGGAATGACGAAGCGCGGTGCATGGAATGGTGGAATCCAGCATCACGATTGTATCGCCATTCATCCGTTCAGTTCGTCGAGCAGGGCCTTGGCGCCGATGAAGTCGGCGGCGTCGAAGCCCTCGGTGAACCAGTTGTAGATCTCGGCGAGCGTCGCGCGCGCTTCGTCGCGACGGCCCTTCTGGTTCAGCAGCCGCGCGAGGCTGATCGAGGCGCGCCGGTCAGGGCTGGTTGATCGCCTTTTCGGCGCGCAGCTCCTCTATTTGCGCCCGCGACATCCCGGCCTCGCGCAGGACCTCCTCGGTATGCTCGCCGAGTCGGGGCGGCGTCCGCCAGATTTTGGCCGGCGTTTCGCTGAAGCGCATCCCGGGATTCACCGCGCGCACCCGTCCGCCGTCCGGATGGTCGTATTCGGCGAAGTTTTCGTTGGCGATTACGTCGGGATCGTCGAAGATCGTGTCATAGTTATGGACCGGGCCGCAGGGCACGTCGGCGCGCTCCAGCGCCTCCAGCCAATGTGCGCTTTCACGCTCGGGAAAGAGCTTGCCGATTCCGCGTAGCACGGTGCGCATCCGCTCGGTGCGATTTTCGACTTGCCACCACTCGGGATGGCCGAGGCCTTCGCACAGACGCTCCCATTGGTCGTCCTTGAAGGGCGCGATCGTCACCCAGCCGTCGGCGGTGCGGAACGGATCCAGGCTGCCGCTCTTCGGCACCTTGTCCTTGAATTCCGCGTCGGGCAGGAAGGTATAGCCCAAAAAGGCGGAATCATTCGCCGAAAACGCCATCATCGCCTCGGTCATCGGCACGCGGATATACTGGCCGACGCCGCGATTGCGCGTGGCGTGCAGCGCGCTGACGATGCTCAGCGCGGCGGTCATTCCGGCGATTTTGTCCGCCAGCGCCATCTTGACCGCGGTCGGCTTGTTTTCCTTGCCGCCCTGCACGAAGGCCATCCCGGAGTAGCCCTGGATTACCGGGTCGTAGGCGGGGGCGTTGGCGTGAGCGCCCTTGGGGCCGAAGCCGCAGATTGAGCAATAGATGATCTTGGGATTGGCGCGCCGGATATCGGCGTAGCCGATGCCGAGGCGGTCGGCGACTCCCGGCCGGTTGTTTTCGATGATGGCGTCGGCCTTGACCGCGAGCCGCCGCACGATATCGCGGCCATGCTCCATTTTGAGATCGACCACGACGCTGCGCTTGTTGCGATTGAAATTGAGGAAAGTCGCGGTGACGCCGTTTTTGAACGGGCGGCCGAACAGGCGCGTGGCGTCACCCTCGGGCGGCTCGATCTTGATCACGTCGGCCCCCAAATCGCCCAGCAGCATCGTGCAAAACGGTCCCGATACGACCTGGGTGAGATCCAGGATGCGAAAGCCTGCCAGTGGTCCTTCTGCCATAACTTGATTCCTTGCGCGCCTTGCCTTCCGTACGCCGCGAACTATGCGCGTCGCCCGCTTTGCGCATGGCGATAGCCGCGGCGTGATGGGCGGCCTAATCCAGAACGTGAGAGCCTGCTTAATCCTACTGTTGGCGGTCGTCAAGCGCCCATGCCCAAACCTGCCTCAATAATTGAGCCGGGCGTGGCCCAGCGCCGGCAATTCGCGCCGCACCCGCTCCAGATAATCGAGCTCCAGCGGCGCGACGATTACGCCCTCCTGATCGGGCGCGCGCGCCAGCACCCGGCCCCACGGATCCACGATCATCGAATTGCCGTAATCGCTGAAACCGTGGACGTTGGGGCCGAACTGCGCGGGCGCGATCACGTAGCATTGGTTCTCGATCGCGCGGGCGCGAATCAGCGTCTCCCAATGAGCCTCGCCGGTGGGAAAGGTGAACGCGCTTGGAATCGCCAAAATTAGCGCGCCGGCAAAAGTCAGACGCCGGTATAGTTCGGGAAAGCGCAGGTCGTAGCATACGCTCATCCCGATTGTGCCGAGCGCGGTCGCGGCGGCGACCACCTCCGTGCCCGGCAGCTTGGCGTCGGATTCCTTGATCGTCACGCGGCCGGGCAAATCGACGTCGAACAGATGAATCTTGCGATAGACCGCGATCCGCGCGCCGTCGGGGCCGAGCAGTACCGAGGTGTTGTAGCGCTTTTCCTCGCCCGGCGCGATTTCGGCGATCGAGCCGGCCAGCAGATGGATTTCCAGTTCGCGCGCCAGCCGCGCCATCCGCGCGATCGATTCGCCCTCGAGCGTTTCGGCGGCCCGCGGTTCGTCGGCGCGTTTGCCGCGCCAGTTGAAAGTTTCCGGCAGGGCGACCAATTGCGCGCCGCGCGCCGCCGCCAGCCGGATCAGATGCTCGGCGCGCTCGAGATTGGCGGGCTTGTCGCTCTTCGTCGCCATTTGAATCGCCGCCGCGAGAAAAGTCATTGCCGATCGCTCCTTGCCGCGTCCACCGCGCGCTCAATAACGCGGAGTTGACGGATCGACGTCCTGGGACCACGCGTCGATGCCGCCGCACAGATTGGCGACGCGCTCGAATCCAGCCCGCGCCAGGTAGATCGCCACCTGCGCGCTGCGCATCCCATGATGGCATACGACGATCCATTCGGCGGCGCGATCGAGTTCGCCGAGTCGCGCGGGAATCTCGCCCATCGGGATATGCGTCGCGCCGGGAAAGGGCGCAATCGCGACTTCTCCCTCCTCGCGTACGTCGAGCACGTGCGGAGTTTCGCCGCGGTCGCGCCGCGCCTTCAGTGTGGTCGGTTCGATTTCAGGAATTTGCGCCATGCCGAATCGATAATACCCAATTGTCCGATAAGAATAGGGGGCGGTTTCACCCGCCGCCGCAAGAATCTACCATCATGGGGATGGCGAACGAAAACCGGACCTTGCGCGGCGACGCCACCATGATGGCGCGGGCGCTCGCGGAGGCGCGGCGGGCGGCCGCGGCCGGCGAGGTTCCGGTCGGCGCGATCGTCGTGGTCGGCGGCGTGATTGAGGGCGTCGGCCATAATCGGCCGATCGCCGCCCGCGACCCGACCGCGCACGCCGAAATCGTCGCGATTCGCGCGGCCGCGACGGCGCTCGGCGCCTATCGCCTGCCCGGGGCCGATCTCTACGTCACGCTTGAGCCGTGCGCGATGTGCGTGGGCGCAATCATTCAGGCGCGGATCGCCAGGATTTACTTTGGCGCGCGCGACGACAAGGCCGGCGCCCTCGGCTCGGTCTTCGATCTCGGCCGCGACGGCCGCCTCAACCATCGCGTGGAGGCGTACGGCGGCCTGATGGAGGCGGAATGCGGCGCGCTGCTCAAGGATTTCTTCCGCGCGCGCCGCGGCTAGACGCGCGGCCGGATTAACGCCGCGTGGTTGCGCGGACCGGCCGACGCCAATCCGTGTTCCGCGCGGCTCAATGGCCCTTGGTGAAGCGCCGGGTGATGTGGTCCTGGCAGACCCAGTTCGTTGCGTCGTTGACGTCGCCGCTGCCGCTGTATACCGCCAGTTGCGGATAGGCGCAGATCGGGAAGGTTCGGCCGCTGTTCGGATTCGCGCCGATTATCGCCTCCGGCGCCTGGCCCGCTTCGACCCATTGAATCAGCGGCGTCAGCGGATCGAACTGGTACGGACCGGGGCCGCCCGTGCAATGATGCATCCCCGGCACCATGAACAGCCGCGCGTCTTGCCGGAGACGCTCGAAATCGCCATGCAGCGCCACGCGCGCCGCGTTGTAATAGTTCACGCTGACGAACGGGCTCAAGGCCGGATCGCTCCATCCGTGATACATCAGAAGCTTGCCGCCGGCCTCGAAAAACGGCTTGAGGTCCGGATTTTTGCCGTTGCCGCCATCTTTGGTCACGATCGCGTCGAGCGCGTTCAGATCGCCGATATCCCTGAAGCTGAAATCGAGCGCGTCGTAGGCCGGGTCCTGGAACACGAAATACTTCATGAATTGATCCAGAAACGTGAACTGGTACGGTCCCGTTACGAACTCTCCCGGCGGCGCGCCCCATGGATTCGCGCTATCGAACGCCGGCGTCGTCGCCCCCGTAATCCACGCCTTCCAGCCGTCGGCGCCGCCCGGATTGCTCGCCGTGAAGCCGGGATAGAGGCTCTCGCCGTTGCGTCCGCGCGCGCCCTGATAAATCGCTTTGACGGTTTTGACCTGCGCGTCGGTGAGGCAATTCGTCGCGTTCCTACCCTTGCATTCGAGACTGGCCGGATCGAAATTGCACAGCCGCGGATCCTCGATCAGGCCGTCGACCAGACCGTCCGACGCGTCGCACTTTTGCGTCACTGCGGCGTCCAGCAGATCGATCGCGCTGGGCGGCAAATAGCGGTCCGGACTCGCCAGCAGCGTCTGGGCGTTCGCTGCGAAGCCCGCGATCGGATCTCCGATCGCGGGATCGCCGGCGATAATTCCATTGAAATCGGTCGGAAATTCCTCCGCCTCGACCAGCGCCTGCCGCCCTCCGGTCGAGCATCCGTCGAAGTACGAGAACATCGCGGAGCCGTAATACGCGGTCGCCAGGGTCTCGCTGGCGACCGCGCTCAGATGGACCCCGCGATAGGCGAAATCGTCGATTGCGGCAAAATTCGGCTGATTCGCCTGCCCGTTGATTAGTCCGAAGCCGCCGTCGAACCCGCCGAGGCCGGAATTATCGTATTGTGACTCATGGCCCGTGTCGGTCGCCGCTGCCGCGAAGCCGAAACTCAAAAGCGCCGCGAATTCGCCGCTCTCGACTCCCTGCAAACTGCCCGCGAAGCCGCCGTTGCCGATAAAGACGAAGTTCCCATTCCATGGCGTCGGCAGGCCGAGCTCGAATAGCACCGATCCGTTTTGGCCGCCGCTGGCCGTCGCGATCGCGCCCCTCACGTCGCAATACGAAGTCGTCGGATTGAGCACGACCGCCGCCGCGGCGGTGATCGTGACGCCGGTGGGCGCCGCGCCCTGCAGCGCTCCGACGTCGCATCCGGGCGCCGCCCACGCGCCGCGCGCGGCGATCAGCGCGATCGACGCCGCAAGCGCGAGGGAACCCGCCAGTCCCCTGCATCGTCGCTCGGATTTCATGGAATTCTCCCCCGCTCGGTTCGACATTGCGTCTCCCCCGGAATTGGCGCCCGCTGCTCCAGCCAGCCAAGCCAATCCCAACGCGAGTCGGTAGGACCTGATGACCAGATAGCATCGCGATAGCGCGTAGTCAATCAGACCTGTGCCGGGCGATGCGTTAACGGCGCGTATTTATAATCTTTCATCCATCTTGTGCGCTCGCACCCAATATGAAGCGTTATTGCATGACGCTGGCAGCGGCTTTACCGGTCGCCCGCAAACCCGTTAGCCTTACCGTCGCCGTTCCGCCCGCGGTGATGATCGCGGCCGTTCGGGCGATCGTTACGTCGGACAAGGAGCGCGTCGAAAATGGCCGCCGACGGAAATTTTTCGGATTCGCCGCAATCCTCGGAAGATCGCGCGGGCGATCCCCTTCGCACGCTTGAGATGGACTTTGCCCAGGGTCCCGGACTTACGCGCGAGGAGGACACCCTCATACGCCGGATCACGAGCGTACTACGCTTTAACGACTTCATGACGCTGCTGATGGTCGCGGCGACGGCGTTGAGCGCGTTTTCGACCTGGCGTACCGCCAAAGTCACCAGTCTGTTGTTTACAGTCGCCGAACGTCCCTATATCGGCGTGCTCGACGTCCGCTTCGAGGCGCGTGACCAGCCGGCGGACGCGATCAGCTCCACCGACGGCGACGCGCATCTGGTGGTCGATTGCCGCAATTTCGGCCACGTTCAGGCGACCGACGGCGTCGCCCGCGTCGGCGTTCTGATCGACGGCCACACCCTGCCGCATCAGACCGGCTCGCTCGCGATCAACAATATCGGGATGGTCTCGCCGACCGTGCCGCACCTGATCTATCGCTTCATTCCGGCGGCCGCCTATCAGGCGGTTCGCGCGGGCCGTGCGCGGATGGTGGTGCATGTCGTTTTCAACTATCGCGGTCCGGGCGAACGTGAGTTCTGTTATAATGAATTGATGACCTATCAGCCGCGTTCGAACCGGTTCATCGCCAGCGGCGGCAGCGATCGCTGCGACGGCGCGGTCTATTGACGCGGATCGTTTCGGCGCGGGCGCACGGGTCGGCCGGGGTCGTGAGCTGCGGCGGACGCGCGGCCGTTGCGCGGGCGCGCCGTATTTGGCAATTTCGATCGGGAAGTAAGTCTCCGATGCGTTGTCCGATTTGTGGCAAACAGGCCGATCCCACGCCGGCTAATCGCTTCCGGCCGTTTTGTTCGGCGCGCTGCCGCACGACCGATCTCGGCGCCTGGGCGGGCGAGGGCTATCGCGTCGCCGGACGCGAAGTCGAAGACTTCGAGCATCCCGACGACCTCGCCAAGCGGAAGAAAATCATCCATTGAGCCGCCGCTACCGTAGCGCCGGAGCGCGCCATGAACGCTGACGCGCCCGCGCCGCAAGTGCATCCAAGCGCCGTGATCGGCCCCGGCGTGG
>JAJXYM010000083.1 GCA_021780585.1 Deltaproteobacteria bacterium | reverse complement strand
GGCCGGCGTCGACCTGTACCGCGTGCAAACCCTGATGGGGCACAAGATGCCAGCGATGACGCTGCGATACGCGCACCTGAGCCCACAACATCTGCGGGCGGCGGTTGAGCTACTGGACGAGCCGGGGACGAAGCCTTGGACGGCTGCAGCTCAATGAAGGCGGTGCCGGTTTTGGTGCCGGTTGCGTTTCCATCGACCTGCATCCCCCTGCATCTCCACTCTAAGATTTTCAGGGTTTTTCTGTACGGCTATGTACCCCGAGGCGGGCCTATGGCGGCTCATATCCGCAGTGTCGCAGGTTCGACTCCTGCCGCCGCCACCAAAAACCCACAACATGGAAAAGCCGACTCGAAGCGGACCCGCGCGCGAGTCCGCGGTTGCAGGCGCACCGGACGATTCGGCTAAGATTGCGCCATGGCGACGATCGACGTGATACGGCGCGCGGGAAATTTCCCGCGCGGGCGATACCTGTCATGAGTCGCGCGAGCGCGTGTCCGCGATGCGGCGCGGTTCCGGATCTTCCCGGCGCCAGCTTCTGCGGCCATTGCGGCGCGCCATTGACGATTGCGCCTCCGGCCGCGACGCGCCGGCGTTATCATGGTCCGCCGCGGCTGCAACTCCGCGGACGGCCCGCGCTCTCGTGCCCCGAATGCGGCGAGCCGATGCGCTTTGGGTTTCGCCACGTATGCCGCAATTGCGGCGCCGAACTGTGCCTGCTGCCGATGGTCTTCCATCCCAACCATATGCGCGTTTACGTCAAGGGCTTCCGCGCGGCCGGCGAGATGCTGCTCTACGACATCGTATGGTACTCGATTGGGATCGGCGTGCTGGCGCTGATCAGCCTCGGACTAAAGCGCCACGCGATCAGCAAAGCCCCGCCGATTGCGCATCATGCGGCGGCCGCCGCGCTTGACCGCTTCGCGCGGGCGGACCTACCCTCTGTGGTGAAAGTCGCAGCGCCGGAACATGAACGGAATTCATGACATGGGCGGGATGCACGGGTTCGGGCCGATCCCGCGCGAAATCGACGAGCCGGTCTTCCATGCCGAATGGGAGCGGCGGATGTTCGCGATGGCGCTGGCGGCGCTCGGGCGGCGCATCTTCAACGTTGACGAATTCCGCCGCGCGATCGAGCGGATTCCGCCCGCCGACTATCTGCGCTCTTCCTATTATGAACGCTGGATGCGCGCGTTGGTCGCGCTGCTGGCGGAAAAGGGCGTGGCCAGCGCCGCGGAACTGGCGGTGGTCTTCGAGCGGGCCGATCGCGGCCTCGAGTCAGGCGTCGCGCGCGCCAGTGGAAATTCGCCGGAACGCGCCGCCGCGCCGGAGTCGCCCGCCACGCCCGGAGCCGGGGGCCATCGCTTGCGCGACGACCCGAACTTTCCCGCGCGCTTCAAGGTCGGCGACCGCGTGATCGCGCGCAATCTCAACCCGGAGCATCATACCCGCCTGCCGCGCTACGCGCGTGGACGACGCGGCGTGATTCGCCACGATTGGGGCGTCTTCGTGCTGCCGGATACGCATGCGCACGGCGGCGGCCCGAATCCCCGCCATTGTTATTCGGTCGAATTCGACGGCCGCGAGCTTTGGGGCGAGGACCATCCCGCCAGCGCGGCCGTACTGGTCGATCTGTGGGAGCCGTACCTGGAGCCGGCCGCGGCGGAGGCCGGCGGCTCTCGCACGCGCGGCGCGCGCAAAGTCACGCGGACGCGAGCGCCGCGCGCCGGGGCGCATGCGAAAGAGGATCAGCGATGAGCGACGACGGCCATCCGGAGCATAACGCGCCCGATTCGGGGCCGACGCTGAGGGTTAAGGCGCTCGAAGCGCTGCTGGTCGAAAAGGGCCTCGTCGATCCGGCCGCGCTCGACGCGATCGTCGACCAATATGAGCATCGCGTGGGCCCGCGGATCGGCGCGCGCGTGGTCGCGCGGGCGTGGGTCGATGCGGCATTCCGCGCGCGGCTGCTGGCCAACGCGAACGCCGCGATCGCCGAACTGGGCATTCCGTCCGGTCCCGAAGGCGAGCATCTGATGGCGCTCGAGAACGCGCCGCGCCTGCATAACATGGTCGTCTGCACGCTCTGCTCATGCTATCCGTGGCCGGTGCTGGGATTGCCGCCGGCGTGGTACAAGAGCTTCGCCTATCGCTCGCGCGCGGTCGCCGATCCGCGCGGAGTGCTGCGCGAATTCGGGGTCGAACTCGCGCCCGAGGTCGAAATCCGGGTATGGGATAGCAGCGCGGAATTGCGTTACCTGGTGATTCCGATGCGCCCGGCCGGAACCGGGCATCTCAGCGAAGCCGAACTGGCCGCGCTGGTCACGCGCGACGCGATGATCGGCACGGCGATCGTCAACTATCCGCCGCCAGCCGCGGCCAAATCCGCCGCCGAATAAACGCGCGGAAGCAATTTCGCACGACCGCCGCTTCACGATGAAAACCCGCGACGATTCGCGCCCGAATTCCGTCCGCCGCGCTGGCCCCTCGGAGCGGCTCATCGCGGCCGAATCCTTCGAATCCGCCGGCGGTTCGACGTTCGCCGAACCATGGCAGGCGCGCGCCTTCGCACTC
>JAJXYM010000060.1 GCA_021780585.1 Deltaproteobacteria bacterium | reverse complement strand
CCGTTGGGAACCCGGAGCGGCGGCGCTGCTCCCTGTCCGTCATTGCCGGGCTTGACCCGGCAATCCATAAGGGTGACGCCCTTCGAGTCACAATCGCGGCCGGCCGTTGGCGAACCCGGAGCGGCGGCGCTGCTCCCTGTCCGTCATTGCCGGGCTTGACCCGGCAATCCATAAGGGTGATGCCCTTCGAGTCACAATCGCGGCCGGCCGTTGGCGACCTGGAGCGGCGGCGCTTCGACGACCTCCGTGGGCGCGGCTGGCCGTTGGCGCACTCCGAACCACAGTCCGACGATCGTCAAAACGAAGCACAGTTCGGCAAAAATGTCGCCGACCATCGCGTAGACGGTGCGTCCGCGACGCCACGCGACGCGCTCGATCTCCGTGCCGCGCTTGAACAGCGGCGTGCGCGCGACGATTTCGCCGCTTGGCTCGATCACCGCGCTGACGCCGGTATTGGCCACCCGAACCATCGGCAGCTTGGTCTCGACCGACCGCATCGCCGCCATCGCGAGCAATTGATAGGGCGCGGAACTGTCGCCATACCATGCGTCGTTGGTGATATTGACGAGGATATTGGCGCCAAGGCGCGCCGCGCCGCTGGCGAGATGGGGAAAGATGCTCTCGTAGCAGATTAGGACGCCGAGCTTCGCGCCGTTCAGATTGAACATCGTTTGCCGCCGACCCGGGAACATGTCGCCGAAGCCGCTCACGATGCGGTTGACGAGACCGCCGAGCAAGCTCCGCAGCGGCACATATTCGCCGAACGGCACGAGCTGGATTTTATCGTACCAGTCGACGACCTCGCCCTTGCCCGAGACCAGGTAGGCGCGATTGTAGAAGCCGACGCGGCCGTCTTCGACCCCAAGCGCCGGGGCGCCGAAGAGAATCGGCACGCGGGTTTGCGCCGCCAGGTTCAATAGCCGCTGGCGAAAGCTCGCATCGCCGGCGAAAGCGGCGGGATAGCGATTATCCGGCTGGAAGAAGAACGCGGCGGCCGCTTCCGGCCATACCGTCAGGTCGGCTCCGAGGCGGGCCGCCTCCTCGCTCTGCGCGACATAGACGTCGAAGCTGGTTTCGAGAAACGTCGGATTCCATTTGAGCGACTGCGGGATGTCGCCCTGAACCATCGCGAAGCGCATGGTTCCCGCCGGCCGCGCCCGCGCCAATTCGTCGAGCCGCGCCGCGCCGAAAACCCACGCCGCCGCGACCAGCGCGCTCAGCGTGGCCAGCGCGATCCCCTGCGTGCGCGGGCGCTCGCGCTGAAAGACGACGACGTAGACGACCACGTTGAACAGCGCGATCAGCGCCGACACTCCATAGACTCCGGTGAATTCGGCGAACTGAATCAGCGCGAGATTCCGATAGGCGGCGTAACCGAGCAGATTCCATGGAAAGCCGATCGGAAAATAGGTTCGCACCCATTCCAGCGCCGTCCAGGCGATCGGAAAGGTCACGACGATCGGAACGTCGATCCGGGTCGTGACGAAGCCCGCCGTCCAGACCGCCGCGCCGGTATAGAGCGCGACCACGGCGGCCAGCAGCAGCATCGGCAGCACGGCCAGTTCGATCCGCACGCCGGCGAAGGTGTGCAGAGTGATCGTGATCCAGTAGAGCCCGACGACGTTGCAGGCGAACCCCTGCAACCATCCGAGCGCGAACATCCGGTGCGGCGGCGCGCCGTCGATCGCGGAGAGCAGCGGCACGAGCGCCACCCAGGCCATCAGGTTGACGTCGAAGCGCGGAAAAGCGAGCGCCAGCACGAGCCCGCTCAGGACGGCAAGGGCCGCGCGCATGCGAAAACTATGCGGCATGGTCAGGCTGGACCGATCATTTCATCGATCGGCATCACGCCGGCGCACGGCGGACGCCCGTCGAAAGCGTCGTAGATTTCGTCGGCGTCACGCCAGGTTTCGACCAGCGCGACGGTCGCGGCGGGCACGAGCGGCAGATCGCCGGCGACGCGCCATTCGCGCTCGAAGCTCCAGTCAATCGGCGGTTCGCTCGCCAGCTCGATCGTCACCACGCGCCACCATTCCTCGGCTATCAGCAGGCGTTCGGCCTCGCTCCACGGCATATAGAGCGCGGGCCGCGCGCCCATCCGGAAAGCATAGCGTTTCTCGACCGCGACGCCGAAGGGTTCGTAGCGTTTGCGGTTCGCGCGCGCCAGAATCCGCCGCAATTCGCCGACCGGCGCATCGCACAGGCAGACCACGGGACGGCCGCCGCGCACCATCCGGGCGGACGCGCGAATCGCGCCCGCGCGCAAGATCGAAATCAGGTTGTCGAGCGCGCGCGCGCCGCCCGCCGCGCGGGTGAAATGGGCGATCGCGGGCCAGCCCGCCGCGGCGCCCGCGCCGGCCGGCATGGTTGGTCCGCGACTCATCGGCGCGCTCCGACGCATCCCGACACGCCTTCAGGATTCATCGCGCGGCCGGATTGGCGGCGCGGTCGCGCGGAGCGGACCGCCCCGCGCGACGCCGCGGCGGCATCGCCGCCGGCGACCATCGCACGGCCGCCGAGGCGGATTTGGTCGGCGCGCCGCCGGCAAGGATCGCGGCCAGTTCATGCTCCCGCGCGAACATCCGGCGCGCCTCGGCCTCCGACCGTTCATGGTCATAGCCCAGCAGATGGAGCAGTCCGTGGATCAGCAGCGTGCGGATTCGCGCGTCGAGGCCGATGCCCAATTCGCGCGCCTGACGGGTCGCGGTTTCGCACGAGATGACGATATCGCCGAGCGGGAGCGGCGCGTGGCCGGCGATGGCTTCGCCCGTGGAATTCGCCGCGCCCCAGGGCAGCGCGCCGTGGTCGAATTGCGGAAACGAGAGCACGTCGGTGGCGCGATCCTTGCCGCGGAAATCGCGATTCAGTCGCCGGATCGCGCGATCGGTCACCACCGTCAGCGACAGTTCCGCGCGCGGCAGATCAAGCGCGCGCATCAGCGCGACCGCGTCGGCCTTGAGCGCCCGCATCACCGGCCGGGCCTTGACTGTTCGGCAGTCGATTTCGACCGCCACGGCTAATTGCTGGATGATTTGGCGCCAATCGGCGTTTCGTCGAACGCCGCGCCGCTGCTGAACGATTCGTAGGCCGTGATTACCGTCTGCACCAGACGATGGCGCACGACGTCGCGCTCGTTGAAATGGACAAAGCTGATGCCGGGGGTGTTGGCGAGCACGGTGCGCGCCTCCTTGAGGCCCGACAGCTTGCCGCTCGGCAGATCGATCTGGGTCACGTCGCCGGTGATCACCGCCTTCGAGCCATAGCCGAGCCGCGTCAGGAACATCTTCATCTGCTCGGAGGTGGTGTTCTGCGCCTCGTCGAGGATGATGAAGGAATCGTTGAGCGTGCGGCCGCGCATGAAGGCGAGCGGAGCGACTTCGATTGTGCCGCGCTCGAGCATCCGGCGCGCGCGATCGAAATCGACCATGTCATGCAGCGCGTCATAGAGCGGGCGCAGGTACGGATTCACCTTCTCGGCGAGGTCGCCGGGCAAAAAGCCGAGTTTCTCGCCGGCCTCGACCGCCGGTCGGCACAGCACCATCCGCGTCACCTGGTTCTTCATCAGCGCCGCAAGCGCCATCGCCATCGCGAGATAGGTCTTGCCGGTGCCCGCGGGTCCGATGCCGAAGACGATATCGTGGCGGCGAATCGCCTCGACGTAAGCTTTCTGGTTCAGGCTCTTCGGCGAGATGATCCGCTTATGCGCCGAGATGTAGACCTGGTCGAGGAAGATATCCTTGAGATCGGCGTCATGGTCGGCGCGCAAAATCCGCATCGAATATTCGACGTCGCCGGAATAGATCGGATAGCCGCGCTTGAGCAGATCATAGAGTTCGCCGAGCAGCTTGCCCGCCAGCGCCTGCTCCTCATGGCCGCCGGTGATTTTGAGAGTGCTGCCGCTGACGCCGATGCGCACCTCAAGCGCCTGCTCGATCGTGCGGAGATGCGCGTCGTGCTGCCCCAGCAGCTCGGTGAACAGACGATGGTCGTCGAAGTGGAGTTCGAGCGAGTCCTGGTTCGATGGCTGTGAATTCGTTCGGTTTGTCCTCTGTCGGATTGCGAATTCCGTATCGTTCACGTTCGCGTTGTCCGTCTACACCCGGAATAATTTTAGCGCGTTTCCGTTAGCGTGTTAACCGCCGATCCCGTCGTCGGCGTCGCCGACGGTCCAAAGGGCGCGCTCCCTCGCCAGCGCCGGATCGGGATTCTTCGCCTATGGCTCAAAATGACGGAAAAAGGGCTTCGAATAACGATATTGGGCGGGGTTCCTATACGCCCAATCGTGTCATTCCGAGCGCAGCTAAAAATCCCTCGATCGCCCGCGCGGCATGACGATATTGGCGGGCGCCGGCCAGGCATGGGCGACGGCCATGACCCGGCGCGGCTGGTCACGCGCGGCCGTAAACCGGCACGACGGCGCCCGAGGTCGCGAGGTTCTGGTCAGAGCACAGAAACGCGAGCGTACGCGCGATCTCTTCGGGCTTGACCCAGTTTTCGTGCTTCGCCTTGGGCATCGCCTGGCGATTCGCGTCGGTGTCGATAGTGCTCGGCGCGATCGCGTTGACGAGGATGTTGTCGGCCAGCACTTCCTCGGCCAGCGACGCGGTCAGGGTCTTGATCGCACCCTTGGCGACCGCGTAGGCGGCGAATTCGCCCGCGCCGGTCAGGCCGGTGCGCGAGCTGACCGAAACGATCCGGCCATACTTATGCTTTTGCATCACCGGGACGACCGCGCGGCAGCATACGAAGGCCGGCTTGAGATTGAGGTCGAACATCGCCTGCCATTCCGCCAGCGTGGTTTCGGCCACGGTCTTGAAACCCCAGAAGCCGCCGACGAGGTTGATGAGAATATCGACGCGGCCCCATCGGGCGGCCGCCTCCGCGACGAATTTCGCCACCTGCGTCTCGTCACCGACGTCGATTTTGCCGAGCAGGATATTGGCGGCCGGGTACCGTCCGGCCATCCGCTGGTTGAACATCGGCACTTCGGCGTCGACGATATAAGGCACAGCGACCCTGGCGCCGTTGGCGAGAAAATGGTCCGCGACAGCGCGGCCGAGCGCGCCCGTTCCGCCAGTGATAATCGCGACCCGATCCTTGAGCAGTTCCATCGATTCATCCTCCCCGCGAGCGGCCTGAAGCTGCGCGCCAGCCCTGGCCGGCGCCTGCGACCTTACAACGGAGGGCGGCAGCGGCGCCAGTAAATCGGCGCGATCGGACGGCCGGCTAGCGAGGGGCGGCGGCGGCGAGATAGGCCGTCAGATCGTCGATATGCGGCGCGAGCCACGGCAACGCGCGCATCAGATGGGTCTGGCGCCGGGGATGGTAGCCGGCGGGGTACGCGGCGTGCATCACGCGCGCCTCGATCAACGCGCGCGGCGCGCCGGCGATCGCGGGACCGAGCGCGCCGGGCAGATTCGGATCGCGATTATGGCACGAGGCGCAATTGGTGCGATAAATCGCCTCTCCGCGTTGCGCCGGCGTCAGCGTGCGCGGCGGACCGCATCCGACGACCGCCGTCGCCGCGGCGATTCCGGCGGCTACACCGAACGCCAGCGCCGCGATCGCGCCGCGCCCCGGCGCGATCGCGGCGCGGCGCGATTCCTGGGACGGCCGCAATGACGGCGGGGATGCTTTCACGCGGGAAGGGCGCGCGGAACGAAAGGCTCGCAACGCGGGACGGGCGACAATCGCGGCGCTCGCCGGGACGCGCGCCGGCGGGCGCCGCGCGTCCCGAACGGCGCGATTACTTCAGGTTGGCGGCGGCGAAATCCCAGTTGACGAGATTCCAGAACGCCTCAACGTATTTCGCGCGGGCGTTGCGATAGTCGATATAGTAGGCGTGCTCCCAGACGTCGCAGGTAACGAGCGGCGTCAGGCCATGCACGATCGGGCTGTCGGCGTCGTGCGTGCCGACGACGTCGAGCGCGCCGTCCGCCTTCTTCACCAGCCACGCCCATCCGGAGCCGAAATGAGTCACAGCGGTCTCGGTGAACTTCTTCTTGAACGCCTCGAAATCGCCGAACGCCTTATGGATTCCGTCGGCCAACGCGCCCGCCGGATGGCCGCCGCCGTTGGGCTTGAGCGACTTCCAGTAGAAGCTATGGTTGAAATGCTGCGCGGCGTTATTGAAGAGTCCGCCCGGCCCGGCGCTCTTCATGATCTCCTCGACCGACTTGCTCTCGTTCGGCGTGCCTTTGGTCAGATTGTTGAGATTGGTGACGTAGGTGGCGTGATGCTTGCCGTGATGGAACTCGAGCGTCTCGCGGGAGATATGCGGGGCGAGCGCGTCGATCGCATAGGGCAAGTTGGGCAGTTCAAAAGCCATGGCGCATTACCTTCCTTGATGTGAGCATGGTGGCGCGGCGTCGCTGGACCGCGTCCGCGGCGGGATCGCCGCGAAATCGGCGCGGCCCGCGGCCGCGAATCGCACGGCTGACCGTGCGGATTGGCGAAAGTCTAACGCCCGCCGCCCGCCCCGCGCAAGCGCACTTTCGCCTCGCGCCGGGGCGCGGCCATAGCCGCGTCGCGGTTAGCCGCGCGACGCCGCCGCGCGAAGTTCCGCGCGGGCCGCCGCCTCGACGCGGCTATGGTAACGCCCGTAGCCGAAATAGATAACCATGCCGAGCGCCATCCAGACGAAGAACCGGATCCACGTCACCAGCGGCAGGCTCAACACCAGGTAGCCGCATGAAATGACGCCGAGTATCGGCACCATCGGCACCATCGGGGTGCGGAACGGCCGGGGCCGGGCGGGATCGACACGGCGCAGAATCCATAAGCCGAGGCATACCAGGACGAAGGCGAAAAGCGTGCCGATATTGGCCAGTTCCGCGATCTCCTGAATCGGCAGCAGCGCCGCGGTTACGCCGACCACCACGCCGGTCAGCGTGGTCGGCCAATAGGGCGTGCGGTAGACCGGATGGATGCGGCTGAAGATCGGCGGCAGCAGGCCGTCGCGCGAAATCGCGAAGAAGATCCGCGACTGGCCGAGCAATAGCACCAGCAGCACCGAGGTCAGGCCCGCGACCGCGCCGAGCGAGACGATCCCGGCGACGACATTGAGGCCGCGCAGCACGAACGCCGACGCGAGCGGAGCTTTGATATCGATTTGCAGGGCGGGGACCATCCCGGTCAACACGGCCGCCACCGCCAGATAGAGCAGGGTGCATAGAAACAGCGAGGCGAGGATGCCGATCGGCAGGTCGCGATTGGGATCGACCACCTCCTCGGCCGCCGTCGAGACCGCGTCGAAGCCGATATAGGCGAAGAAAATCACCGCCGCGCCGCGCATCACGCCGCGCCATCCGAACGGCACGAACGGCGACCAGTTATTCGGCCGAACGTAGAAAACGCCGACCAGAATGACGACCGCGATGGCGAATAATTTCACCATCACGATCGCCGAGTTGACGCGCGCGCTTTCGGAAATCCCGACGTAGAGAACCGCCGAGACCAGCAGCACGATCAGCAGCGCCGGCAAATCCATCTGCATCAGCGCGCCGCGCTCCGGCGCATGCGTGAGCGCGTGCGGCAGATGAACTCCCATCCCGTTGAGGATCACCGCCAGATAACCGGACCATCCGGCGGCCACGGCGGCCGCGCCGACGGCGTATTCGAGCACCAGGTCCCAGCCGATGATCCAACCGATCAGCTCGCCCATCGTGGCGTAGGAATAGGAATAGGCGCTGCCGGCGATCGGAATCATCGCAGCGAATTCGGCGTAGCACAGCGCCGCCATCGCACAGGCGAAGCCGGCGACGACGAACGACAGGGTGACGCCGGGACCGGCGTATTCGGCCGCGGCGACGCCGGTCAGCACGAAGATGCCCGCGCCGACGATCGCGCCGACGCCGAGCAGGGTCAAATCCATCGCGCGCAGGGCGCGTTTGAGGCCGCCGGCGTGGCTCGCCGCTTCGGCGAGCAGCATTTCGGCCGGCTTGCGTCTGAAGAGCTGTTCCGTCATCCCCAAGGTCGCCTTTCCGGCCGCGATTTCCGCGCGCCAATCACGGCCGGCGAACGGAGCACGCCCCGACCGCCCCACTTCCGGCCGCCGAACGACTGTCGGAATATGCCGTGCGCGCCGCAGAGTCAATCAACCTCAACGGCTTCGCGCGACGCATCGCGACTCATACCGGTCATTGTCATAGAATGGATAGGCGCAAGGCTGCGCCGAGGTAAGACCGGGTGACTGAAACAATGTTGGCATCGCCTGAGGGCGACACGGCCAGTTTTACAAACTGGCGACGGATCGCGCAGTGGACCGCCGGAATAATCGGCGCGCTGATTTTCGCGACAATCGCGGCGGGACGCGCGCGCGCGACCGGCGCCGACCCGATTGATCTAACGCACGAGCTGCTCGGCCAGGCGATCGCGATTCTGCGCAATCACAGTCTGACGATCGCGGTCAAGCGCGCCGAGCTCAAACGGATGGCCGCGGCGAATTTCGATTTTTCCCAGATGGCGCGCGTGACTCTGGACAACCATTGGGAGCCGCTCTCGCCGGTCCAGCGCGAGGCCTTCACGGAGGTGTTTACCGAGTTCATCGAGGACTCGTATCTCAATCAAATCCAGAGCTACACCGGCCAGTCGATCGCCGTGATGCGCCAGGATCTGCACGGCGACCACGCCGACGTTTTCAGCACCATCACCAGTCCCGGCGAAGACCCGATCGATCTCGAACTGCGCTACCGGCGCGAAACGGACGGCTGGAAAATCTACGACGTAACGGTCGATGAGGTGAGCGTCACGTCCAACTATCGCGCGCAATTCGATCGGGTGATCCGGGCGCGCGGCTTCGACACCCTGATGGCGGACCTGCGAGCGAAGCAGCAACGGCTGGAAGCGTCGCTGGCGAGCAATTCCGGCGATTAGCGGAGCGGCGGCTTACCAGGCGACATAGCCGCCGTCGACCGCGATGACCGTGCCGGTGACATAGCTCGATGCGGGACCGGCCAGATAGATCACCGCGCCGCGCAGCTCCTCGGGAAGGCCGAGCCGGCCGAGCGGCGTGGCCCGCTCCATCCGGTCGCGATTCTGCGACTTCGCCATCCCGGCCTCGGTCGCCTCGGTGGGAATCCATCCGGGCGCGATCGCGTTGACCAGAATTCCGTGTTGCGCCCATTCGACCGCGAGCTGGCGGGTCAGATTGACGAGCGCCGCCTTGGTCGCGACATAGGCCGACAGCCGGTAGATCGAGCTTGCGACCGTGCCGTAAATCGAACTCATATTGATGATGCGGCCGGGCCGGCCTTTTTCGATCAGGCCGCGCGCGACCCGCTGCGCCAGCATCATCGGCGCGGACAGATTGGTCGCGAGCGCGCCGTCCCAGATTTCGCGCGACAGCGTCTCGGCGCGGCCGGTCGGGGAAATTCCGGCGTTATTAACGAGAATATCGGCCACGCCCAGCCGTTCGCGGACCTCCGCGACCAGCCGATCGAGGTCGGCGTCCACGGTGATATCGCATTGCACGCCGATCGCGCGCACGCCGTACTCGCGCGCGATCGCGTCGGCCAGCGGACCGAGCCGATCGCCGCGGCGGGCGGCCAGCGCCACGTCCGCGCCCGCGATCGCCAGCGCCCGCGCGCATTCCACGCCCAGTCCCGAGGACGCGCCGGTAACGATTCCGATCCGGCCGCGCAGGGAAAACAGTTCATCGAGCGAATTCATCATCGACTCTTTCCGCGCTTCCGCCGCTCAGTCCGCGAACGCTTCGCCGACGGCTTGGGCCGCGATAGCGACCGCGCGATCGATCTCCGCCCGATCGATTCCGTGATGGGTCACGGCGCGGAACGCCGTCGCGCCGCGCGCGCCGACCATCACGCCGCGCTCTTTCAGCGCCGTGGCGAATTTCACCGCCGCGGCCGCGTCGCCGTCGACGTCAAAGACGACCATGTTGGTGCGCCGCTTGACCGGCCGCACGTTGATTCCCGCGATCAGCCCCAGGCCCTCGGCCAGCGCGCGGGCGTTGCGATGGTCCTCGGCGAGCCGATCGACCATCGTTGCGAGTGCGACGATGCCGGCCGCCGCGATCACGCCCGCCTGGCGCATCCCGCCGCCCAGCATCTTGCGCATCCGATGCGCGCGGGCGATGAATTCGCGCGACCCGCATAGCAGCGAGCCGACGGGCGCCGCGAGTCCCTTCGACAGGCAGAACGAGACCGTGTCGGCGGGCGCGGCGATTTCGCGCGCGGTCGTTTCCAGCGCGATCGCGGCGTTGAAAATCCGTGCGCCGTCGAGATGGACGGGTAAGCGACAGGCCCGCGCAAGGTCGGCGACGGCCGCCAGATGCGACGTTGCGACCGCCGCGCCGGCGCAAAGATTATGCGTGTTTTCCAGCGCGACCAGTCCTGGCGGCGCGAAATGCGCGTCGGGCGGACGCTCCAGCTCCTCGCGTAACTGGTCGAGATCAAGCTCGCCGCCGTCGAGATTCCGAATCGGCGTCATCACCACGCCGCCCAGCGCCGCGGCGCCGCCCGCTTCATAGACGTAGGTATGCGCCTGGTCGCCGAGAAAGGCTTTG
>JAJXYM010000269.1 GCA_021780585.1 Deltaproteobacteria bacterium | reverse complement strand
GGCGGCCACGAGCGCCAGCGCCATTGTTCGCAATTTCATGAAGCTTCCGTCCTTCGACATGTTGATCGCCTTTCCGGCCGCGTATCATCACGCCCGCCGTTCATAAGTTAATTTTAGTCGTTATTGCCGCCGCTTGAATAGATGTCGAAAGCAAGGCCGCGCGGCCTTGCGCCGCGCCGCACTGGCGCGCGGGATGGCGGGTCGCGGGGTCATCCGCTAGCCTGACCTGCCGTGCGGGCGCATCGACTTGAAACGACGGCGGGCGCGCGATGAGGCCGCCGCCGATCGATCCGTCACGGGCGCGTACGCGCAAGCTCAGCGCGCTCGCGCGCACCGTGCGCAAATCCCAGTTTGCGACGCCGCTCACGGCGGGCGCCACGATGCGCGATTTTTTCACCGCCCTGCCGGGGATGCTGGCGGCGCGCGATTTGCTCGACCTGGCGCGCGCGATCGCCCGCGCGCGCCGCGCCCGGCGGCCGTTCCTGCTGATGATGGGGGCGCATCCGTTGAAGGTTGGTCTCGCGCCGCTGATCGTCGCGATGATGCGCGCGGGAACGATCACCGCGGTCGCGGCCAACGGCGCGGCGGCGATTCACGATTTCGAGCTGGCGTTGGCCGGTCGCACTTCCGAGGATGTCGCGGCGGAGCTGGTCCATGGACAGTTTGGGATGGTCGAGGAGACGGGCGCGTTCGTGAACGAGGCCGCGCGGATCGCCGCGCGCGACGGAATCGGTTTCGGCGCCGCGATTGGGCGCGAGATGAATCGGGCGCGGCTTAAGTATCGCGCCGGCAGCGTCTTCGCCACGGCCGCCGCAATGGATTTGCCGGCGACGCTGCACGTCACGATCGGAGCCGATATCGTGCATATGCATCCGCGCGCCGACGGCGCCGCGATCGGCGCCGCGACGATGACGGACTTCCATCGCCTGACCGCCGTGGTCGCGGGGCTCTCGCGCGGCGTCGTCCTCAACCTCGGATCCGCCGTGGTGATGCCGGAGGTGTTTCTGAAGGCGCTCAATCTGGCGCGCAATCTCGGCCACGACACGCGCAATTTCACCGCCGCCGATATGGATTTCATCCGCCAGTATCGGCCGCGGATGAACGTCGTCGATCGGCCCACGCGCGGCGGCGGACGCGGGATCGTCCTCACCGGCCATCACGAGCTGATGCTGCCGTTGCTGGCCGCCGCGATTAACGAGGAGCTGGCGCGCCTCGCGCCGCGCGGACGCCGTCGCGGATGAAGCGCAAGGCGGCGAAAGCGGCGCGCCGTTCGCGCGCGCCCGCGCCGATCGCGATGCTGACCGACTTCGGCTATCGCGACCATTATGTCGGCGTGATGAAGGGCGTGATCGCGTCGATCGCGCCGGATGCGCAAATTATCGACCTGACCCACGGGGTTCCGGCGCAATCGCTTGCGGCCGGGGCGATCGCGCTCAGGCAATCGTGGCGCTTTTTCCCGGCGGACACGATTTTTCTGGCCGTAATCGATCCTGGCGTCGGCACGGCGCGCCGCGCGATCGCGCTCGAAACGCGCGCGGGCGCGCGTTTCGTCGGTCCCGACAATGGCGTATTGTGGCCGGCCGCCGACGAAGCCGGGCTTGCTGGCGCGGTCGAATTGACTAATCCGCGCTACAGGCTCAAGGAAGTCAGCGCGACTTTTCACGGCCGCGATCTGTTTGCGCCGGCCGCCGCGTATCTGTGGCGCGGCGTGAAGCTTTCCACGTTCGGTCCGGCGATTGCGGTCGATGCGTTGATTCGGCCGCCGGCCCCGCCGCCGGCGTCCGCGACCGCCGATCGCCTGAGCGGCGAAATCGTTTACGTGGACGGCTATGGTAATCTGGTCAGCAATATCGACCGCGCGAGCTACGAAGCGTTCGCGGCCCGCTTTCGTGGGTATTCCCTTTGGGTTACGATTGGTAAAGGCACGCGAATTTATCCGCACAAGGCATACGGCGAGGCTGCGCCGGGCGCGGCGCTGGCGACGTTTGGCGGTTTCGGAACGCTCGAAGTGGCCGTGCGCGACGGCAACGCGGCCGAGCGTTTCGCGGCCAAGCCGGGAACGCCGGTGACGGTGCGCGCCGCGCGACGATCAACTGATGGAAGACAGTAGCGCATACAAGGAAGTTTCCCCGATCCTGACGGATATCCCGCGTTTTGCGGGTCCGACGTTGGCGCCGGAGAGTTATCGGCGGCCGTCGTCGCCGCCGATCGTGATACCGCGGCTCAACCTCGCCCTGTTCCTGCTCACCCTGCTGACCACGACGATGGCTGGAGCGGATCTGGCGGGCGCGCCGATCAATCCGCTCGATCCGATCACGAGCCTGATCAATCTGCCGGCGGGGCTCTCATTTTCGCTGCCGCTGATGGCGATTTTGCTGGCGCACGAGATGGGCCATTTTCTCATGGGGCGGCGGCACGGCGTCGATTCGACGCTGCCATATTTCCTGCCCGCGCCGTTCCCGTCGATTTTCCTCGCCGGGACGTTCGGCGCGTTCATCCGGCTTAAAACACCGGTGCGCACGCGCCGCGCGATGTTCGATATCGGCGCGGCCGGACCGTGGGCGGGCTTCGTTGTCGCGC
>JAJXYM010000192.1 GCA_021780585.1 Deltaproteobacteria bacterium | reverse complement strand
TGGCGAAAGCGACTTCGCCATTGGCCTCGCCCGAACGGAACCGATCGAGCATCGCGGCGATCGCGTCGCGCTCGCTGGCGAACGTTTGACCCATCGCGACAAAGCCGCGCCCAGCGCCATTGGCGGAGGCGCCGTTGCCGAGCGCTGATACTTCGCGTTCGAAGGTTTCTTCCGTGATGATTCCGGCGCGGTACGCGCGCAGTAATTGTCTGAATTCGAAGTCCCGGTTCGCCATGGTTGCAATCCTGTCTGAGCGCGGATTTTGGGGATGGCCGAAGCCTAGCATGATACGGCGTATCGTCGTTAGCGCTCCGCATGGCGGCGTCGCGCCTGGATGGTCGTACGCGGCGGGGCGGGAGCCGGGCGGTTTTTCCGTTAACAGCGTCGGTCGCGGCTGATAGTGTGGTCGTTTGAAATCCGGCCTGATGGGGTATGCGGCATGTTTGGCTTCGACCTTACCGACGAACAACGCGAACTAAAGGCGCTGGCGCGGCGCTTCGCGGAGCAGGAGATGATTCCGCGGGCGCGCGAGTACGACGACAAGGAGATTTTCCCTCGCGACGTTTGCGAAAAGGCGCATCGCGCGGGCTTGATGAATTTCGCCGTGCCGCGCGAACTCGGCGGCGCCGGGATGGGCGTGCTCGACACCTGCCTGATCCAGGAAGAGCTGAATTACGGTTGCGCCGGGATGTCAAACGCGATCAGCGCGAACGATCTCGGCACGCTGCCGATTCTGATCGCGGGCAGCCCCGCGCAACAGCGCGAATATCTGGGCGCGCTGGTGGAGAAGCTGGCTTTTTGCGCCTTCGCGATCACCGAGCCGGGGGCGGGTTCGGACGTCGCCTCGATGGCGACGACGTATCGGCGCGACGGCGATTCGTTCGTCCTGAACGGGACCAAACATTTCATTTCGAACGGTTCCGTCGCGGACTGGATCGTGACCTTCGCCACCAGCGACCGGCGGCTCAGGCATAAGGGCATTTCGTGCTTCGTCTTTCCGTCGAACGTCGCCGGAATCACGCGCAACCGGATGCATGGCAAGCTCGGTCAGCGCGCGGCGGACACGGGCGAAATCGTCTATGACGAACTGCGGATTCCGCTTGACGCGCTGGTCGGACGCGAAGGCGAGGGCTTCAAGTACGCGATGGGGACGTTCGATCGGAGCCGGCCGGAAATCGGCGCGATCGCGATCGGAGTCTCGCAGCGCGCGCTCGACGAATGCCTGCGCTACTCGCGCCAGCGCAGCGCCTTCGGCCAGCCGATCGCGAATTTCCAGGCGATTCAATTCATGATGGCTGACATGGCGGTCAGTATCGAGGCGATGCGCCTGTTGACTTACAAGGCGGCGTGGATGGTCGATCGCGGCGAGCTGCCGAACGCCGTTTCGAGCCAGGCGAAGCTCTTCAGCTCCGAGGAGTGCATGCGGATCACGACCGACGCCGTGCAGATCTTCGGCGGCTACGGCTACATGAAGGAATATCCGGTTGAGAAGCTGATGCGCGACGCGAAGCTGCTGCAGATCTACGAGGGCACGTCGCAGATCCAGCGCATGGTGATCGCGCGCGACCTGCTCAAGGACTAGCGGCTCGCGCGCTCAGCGGCCGTCAGGCGGACGATAGATGCGGCGCGCGATCATGCTGATCAGCGCGCGCGGCGCGAAACGGTTCGATTGCGCCGCGATGAAATTCGCCACGCCCGCGATATGCACCGAGCGTCCGCTTTCGGCCGCCGCGATCCCCTGCGCGACGACGGTCTCGGCGTCGAGATAGACGAATGACGGCATCCGGTCGCGATCCTGACCGGCGATCGCCTGAAATTCCGTGCGCACCGGTCCGGGGCATAGCGCGGAGACCGTCACTCCGGAACCGGCCAGTTCGCCGGCCAGCGCGTCGCTGAAATTGAGCACGAAAGCCTTGGTCGCGGCGTAGGTCGCCATATACGGAACCGCCTGAAAGCCGGCGACCGAGGCGACATTGATGATCGTGCCGGCGCGCCGTTCGACCATCGCGGGCAGGAACAGGCGGGTGGTCGCGACCAGCGCCGTGACGTTCAGATCGATTTCCTCCAGCTCTCGCTCGAGCGCCAGCCGTTCGAAACGACCAGTTGTGCCGAAGCCGGCGTTGTTGACCAGATAATCGACGTGGAGATTGGCCGTTTGCGTGCGCGCGAAGAGCTCCCGCGGCGCGTCGCGGCGGGCGAGATCGATCGGGATCGTTTCGACGCTCGCGGCGCCGAGCTTGCGCGACGTGTCGCCGATCGCGGCGAGCCGTTCGGCGCGGCGCGCGGTGAGCACGAGTCCATAGCGTTTGCGCGCGAGCGCGTAGGCGAACTGCTCGCCCAATCCGCTCGAGGCTCCGGTAATCAGCGCGGTCGGCATTTTGTCGCCTCTTGCATCAACATGGATTCGGCCGCGAGCGTCGCTCGCGCTCGAATTGACGCGATTACCAATGCGGCGCCATGGCGCATCTTCAATTCCGCGCCAGACCGAGTTCGCGCCGGAAATGCTCCATCGTGGTTTTGAGGCCCTCGCGCAGTTTCGTCTTCGGCTCCCATCCGAGGACCCGCCGCGCGAGCGTGATATCCGG
>JAJXYM010000300.1 GCA_021780585.1 Deltaproteobacteria bacterium | reverse complement strand
CGGGGCCGCGACGCCGACACGCACGTTCCCGCCGCGCCGGCCAGGGATCCGGTGTGCGGGATGACGGTCGATCCGGCGCGCGCCAAATGGCGCCATGAGCACGACGGGCGGGCCTGGTATTTCTGCCGCGAAGGCTGCCTGAAAAAATTCGTCGCCGCGCCCGAGACTTACGTGGCGCGAGCGGACGCGGTCCCGCCGGCCGCCGCCGCGACGATTTACACCTGCCCGATGCATCCGGAGGTGCGCCAGCCGGGTCCGGGCGCGTGTCCGATCTGCGGGATGGCGCTGGAGCCGCTGGTCGCGCCGGCGCCAACGCCGCCCGCGCCGGGCGCCGAATATTTCTGTCCGATGGATCCTGAGGTGACGAGCGACCGTCCCGGCGCCTGTCCCAAATGCGGCATGGCGCTGGAGGCGCGCGTGACCGGATTTGCGGCGCCGGCCGAGGAGCCGCCGAATCCCGAACTAATCGATATGACGCGCCGCTTCCGGGTGAGCGCGGCGCTGTCGCTTCCGTTGCTCGCGCTCGCGATGTCGGACGCGTGGCCGGGGATGCCGATCCGGCGGGCGCTCGGCGGAATGCGCGCGGTGACATGGATCGAGCTGCTGCTGGCGACGCCGGTGGTGCTGTGGGGCGCGCTGCCGTTTTTCGCGCGCGGCGCGCGTTCGGTCGTGAATCGCAGCCTCAACATGTTCACGCTGATTTCGCTCGGCGTCGGAATCGCCTACGGCTACAGCGTAATCGCCGCGCTCGCGCCGGGAATTTTTCCGCCCGCGGCGCGCGACGCGATGGGCTATCCGCCGATGTACTTCGAGGCCGCCGCCGTGATTACGGCGCTGGTGCTGCTCGGCCAGGTTCTGGAGCAGCGCGCGCGCGGACGCACGGCGGGCGCGATCCGGGCGCTGCTCGGGATGGCGCCGCGAACCGCGCGAATCGTTCGGCCCGGCGGAGTCGAGGAAGACGTCGCGCTCGAGCGCGTGAAGCCGGGCGATTCGCTGCGCGTGCGGCCGGGCGAGAAGATTCCGGTCGATGGCGCGGTTGTCGAAGGTTCGAGCGCGGTCGACGAATCGATGATCACGGGCGAGCCGATGCCGGCCGAGAAGGCCGCGGGCGATCGCGTGATTGGCGCGACCGTCAACGGCGCGGGTTCATTCGTGATGCGCGCGGAGCGGGTCGGCGCGGAGACGGTGCTCGCGCAGATCGTGCGGATGGTCGCGGAGGCGCAGCGCAGCCGCGCGCCGATCCAGCGGATGGCCGACGTGGTCTCGGGCTATTTCGTGCCGATGGTGATGGCGGCGGCGGCGGTCGCGTTCGCGGCATGGTATTTTGCCGGTCCGGAGCCGCGCATGGCGCACGCGATCCTGGCCGCCGTCGCGGTGCTGATAATCGCCTGCCCGTGCGCGCTCGGACTGGCCACGCCGCTGGCCGTGATGGTCGGCACGGGACGCGGGGCGCTGGCGGGCGTGCTGATTCGCAACGCCGAGGCGCTCGAGTTGATGGAAAAGATTGACACCGTCGTGGTCGACAAGACCGGCACGCTGACGGCCGGCAAGCCGAAGCTAGCGGCGGTCGAAACCCTTGGCGGAGTTGAGGAAAACGAATTGCTGCGGCTGGCCGCGAGCGTCGAGCGCCTGAGCGAGCATCCGTTGGCCGCCGCGATCGCGGCGGGCGCGCGGGAACGCGGGCTGGAGTTCGTGAAGGTCGCGGATTTCGTCTCGACCACTGGCGTAAGCGTGGCCGGGACGATCGACGGGCGCAAAGTCGCGCTCGGCCGGGAGTCGATTTTCGGCGCCGCGGGCGCGGCCGTCGAGAGTTTGCGCGCGCGCGCGGCGAGCCTTCAGGCCGAGGGCGCGACCGTCGTCTTCGTCGCGATCGACGGCGCGCCGGCCGGACTGATCGCGGTCGCCGATCCGGTCAAGGAATCGACGCCCGAGGCGCTCGCGCAACTGGCGCGCGCGGGAATCCGGGTCGTGATGCTGACGGGCGACAGCCGCGCCACCGCCGCGGCCGTCGCGCGCCGGCTCGGGATCGAGGATTTCGTCGCCGAGGTGATGCCCCAGGACAAGGCCGCGACCGTGCGACGCCTGCAAGCCGAGGGGCGCGTGGTCGCGATGGCCGGCGACGGGATCAACGACGCCCCGGCGCTCGCCGCCGCGACCGTCGGAATCGCGATGGGCACGGGCACGGACGTCGCGATGCAGAGCGCGGGCGTGACGCTGGTCAAGGGCGACCTGACGGGAATCGTGCGCGCGATCCATCTGAGCCGCGCGACCATGCGCAATATCCGGCAGAACCTGTTCTTCGCCTTCATTTACAACATGCTCGGGGTTCCGATCGCGGCGGGTGCGCTCTATCCGTTTATCGGCCTGCTGCTCAATCCGATGATCGCGAGCGCGGCGATGAGCGCGAGTTCGATTTCGGTGGTGGCGAATTCGCTGCGCCTGCGCCATACGGAGTTGTGATTGCGGCGGCGAATCGTGGGGAGGGGTTGATCGGGATGTCGTTCGAGGTTTCCGCCGAATCGGCGGCGCGGATGGCGCGGATTCCCGCGACCGTCCGTCAGGTTCATCTGATCGGAATCGCCGGTTCC
>JAJXYM010000071.1 GCA_021780585.1 Deltaproteobacteria bacterium | reverse complement strand
TTCGCAATGGGCGCGCAGCGGCAATCCCGTCCCGCTGGTCTTCCCGGCCGCGAACTATGCCGCCGGCGTGATGGGCGCGGCGGCGGCGGTCGCCGCGCTGCTCGCGCGTGGCGACGGTCCCGGCCAGGGCGCCGAAGTCTCGTTGCTGGCGGGTGCGTTCTCGCTGCAGACCGGCGGGATCATGCGCCACGAAAAAATGACCTCGCTTTATCATGGCGCGCAGGATCCGCTCGGCCCGATTCCCTGCTACCGCCTGTTCGAGGCCGCCGACGGCCGCTATCTGTTTATCGCTTGCGGCAACGCCACTTTCTGGAACAAGTTCGCGCTCGCGATCGAGCGGCCCGATCTGGTCGCCGATCCACGCTTCGAGGGCGCGCCGTGGGGCATTCCCAAGGAGAATTGGCAAATTCTCAAGGACCTCCTCGAAGCGATTATCCGCACCCGCCCGCGCGACGAATGGCTTCGCATCCTGCGCGAAGCCGACGTGCCCAGCGCGCCGGTGATGACCCGCCGCGAATTTATCGACCATCCGCAGACGCGCGCGCTCGCGATGCGCCGTGAGCTGGACGACCCGACCCTCGGGCCCACGGTGCAGCCGGGGGTCTCGGTCAATCTTGCGGACACGCCCGGTGAAATTCCCGGACCCGCGCCGGCCGCCGGTTCGCTCACGGTCGCCGCGGCGCTCGGCCTGCTCGATCGCGTCAACGCCAATCGCCCGGCCGCGTCGCCGCGTCGCACGCCGCCGACGCGCGGTCCGCTGACCGGCGTCACCGTGCTCGATTTCTGCAGCTATATCGCCGGCTCCTACGGCCCGATGATCCTTGCGCAGATGGGCGCCGACGTGATCAAGATCGAAAATCTCGAAGGCGACGCCTTTCGCCATTTCGGTTTCGGCTTCCTCGGCTGGAACGAGGGCAAACGCGGCCTCGCCGTCGATCTGACGACGCCGCCCGGTCGCGAGATTATCCTCGGCCTTGCCGATCGCGCCGATATCATCGTCGAAAATCTGCGGCCCGGCCGGATGCGCCGGTACGGGTTCGATTACGCGACGCTGGCCGCGCGCAATCCGCGCCTCATCTATATGTCGGTCACGGCGTTCGGTAATCGCGGCCCCGAGCACGATCAGCCCGGCTTCGATCCGCTGCTTCAGGCGCGCTCGGGCGTGATGCAGGCCCAGGGCGGCCCGCATGACCATCCGGTCTATCTAACCTGCGCGATTTGCGATTACGGCGCCGCGATGCTCTCGGCGTTCGGATGTATCCTGGCGCTGCATGCGCGCGCGCGCAGCGGTCGCGGCCAGATCTGCGAAACCTCGCTGCTGCAGTCCGCGATGGCGTTTCAGGCGGGCGAGTTCATCTTTTATCCTGGCCGTCCCGATCTGGAAAACGGTGCGCCCGAACGCCGCGGCGACTCGGCGCTCTCGCGCGCCTACGAGACTCGCGACGGCCGCTGGCTCTATCTCGACATCGCCAGCCGGGCGCAGTTCGAAGCGTTGCGCGGGCTCTGCGGATTGCGCGATACCCTCGGTTTCGACACGGCCGCGCGTGAAGCCGCCGAAGGTCCGCTGGCGGCCGCGCTGGGCGATTATTTCCGCGCCCGCGATCGCGCCGAGACTCTCGCCGCGCTGCGCCGCGCCGGCGCGCCCGCCGTTCCCGTCAATGGCTTCGGCGATCTGTTCGACGAACCGCAGGTCGCCGCCAACGAGTTGCTGATCGAACTCGAACATTCGCAATGGGGCAAGCTCGTCCAGACCGGCATCCTGACGAAATTCTCCGCGACGCCCGGCGTCGTCGATCGCGCCGGTCCGCTTCTCGGCGAACATACCGCGGAGATTCTGGCCGGGATGCTCGGCTATTCCGCCGATCGAATCGACGACCTGCGCCGCAACCGAATAATCCGCATGCCTTGATCGCCGATCCACCGCGAATAGCCGGATCACGTTCGCGCGTTGACGCATCGCGGCGAGGCTGCGCTAGGATAGCCGCGTTCGGGACGCCGCGTCCCGCCGGAGGTCATCCGCGATGGCACGCTTCACCGCCGACACCGTTCGCCTCCTTGCCGCCGAGTTGTTCGAGTACGACATTCCGCGGGAAGCGGCCGAAACCGTTGCGCGGATGGTCGGCGCGAACGCTCATTACGCGCGCCGGATGCAAAGTCTCAGCCTCGGCAAAATCCAGCCGCCCTTCGGCTATCCCACGATGATCGTCGAGGCCGAGCGGATCCGCCGTTCCCGCTCCTGACCATCGCGCGAGGTTATCGCCATGCCGAATCACGACGAATTGCTCGCTTTCGACGTCGCCGCGCTTGCCGATAAATTCCGCGCGCGCGAAATTTCGCCGGTCGAGGTCACTAGCGCCTATCTCGACCAGATCGAAAAGCTCGACAAAAAAATCGTCGCCTATATCACCGTCACGCGCGAGCAGGCGCGCGCCGCCGCGCGCCGCGCCGAGAGCGAAATCGCGGCCGGCCATTGGCGCGGACCGTTTCACGGCGTACCGGTCGCGCTCAAGGACCTTTGCTACACGACCGGAATACTCACTACGGGCGGATCGAAAATCCTGGCCGACTTCGCGCCCGATTACGATTGCACG
>JAJXYM010000066.1 GCA_021780585.1 Deltaproteobacteria bacterium | reverse complement strand
GACTTCACGACGATCGTGTCGGGGCCGTATTGCACGCGGTTGCTCGCCGACCTTGGCGCGGAAGTCATCAAAACGGAGCCTCCGGAGGGCGATTACATACGCACTCAGCCGCCGCTGCGCGACGGCAGGAGCGCGTACTTCGCGCATTTGAATTGTGGTAAGAAGAGCCTGGCGGTCGACCTCAAACAGCCGCTCGCGGCCGAGTTGATGCGCGAGATTGCGGATCGATGCGATATTCTGGTCGAGAACTCGCGACCGGGCGTGATGCGGCGCCTGGGGCTCGACTACGAGGCTCTGAGCGAACGCAATCCGCGCCTCATCTACTGCTCGATTTCGGGCTTCGGACAGACGGGACCCTGGGCCGGCCGCAGCGCCTATGCGCCGATTCTGCACGCGGCGTGCGGCTACGACATGGCGAATCTGTCGTATCAGCGGGGTCTCGAGGCGCCGCTGCGAACCGGCGTCTACATCGGCGACGTGCTTGGCGGGGCCTGCGCATTCGGCGCGATTCAGACGGCCCTGTATCGTCGGGAGCGCACCGGGCGCGGCGAGTATATCGACCTTGCGATGATGGACGCGATGCTGGGAATGCTCGTCTATGAGTTTCAGGAAGCGCAGTTCCCGGTGGCCAATAACGCCAAAGGCTTTCCGCCTACGCCCACCAAAGACGGCTTCGTGATGATCGCGTTCGTGAAACCGAACAACTTCGAAGCGACGGCGCGCGCGATGGGACATCCGGAATGGATCGCCGATACCCGCTTCAGCACGATCGACAGCCGGATCAAAAACCGGGACGAGTTGATGGGGCTGGTTGCGAACTGGGCGGCTACCCGGACGTCCGCTGAATGCGAGGCGGCGCTCGACGCGGCCGGCGTGCCATGTTCGCGCTATTACACCGTGCGCGAGGCGCAAGCGCTGCCGCATCTCGCCGAACGCGGCAGTATCGAAACTATCGATGACGGATCGGGCCCCATGCGGGTTCCGAACCCGGCGTTCAGGATGGCCCGGAGTCGGGCGCGGGCGCGCGACTACGTGCCCGCGCTCGGCGCGGACAGCGAACGGATTCTGTCGACCATGCTGGGATATTCGCCGGAGCGGATCGCGGAGCTTCGCGCGAAGAAAATCTTGACCGCGCGCGCCTGACCGCGTGGCGGGCGCGAAAGCCTGGGAGGACGCCAGTGGGAGAAATTCTTGTCGCCGGCATAACTCACTATCCTCCGCTGGCCGGGCCTGACGAATCGATGGCGTGGATTCTGAAGCGCATGCTGCTGAACCCCCGCTTGCCGCCCGAATACCGCACTCCCGCCGGATGGCCCGCGGCGATGCGCGCCGAATGGGGCGACGACGACGGGGCGGCGGCGGCGAAGACGCATCGCGAGCGTCATCTGGTCCGCCTGCGCGAAGTGCGCGCCGCAATCGATGCGTTCAATCCGGACCTCATAGTCATCTGGGGCGACGATCAATACGAAAACTTCCGCGAGGAGATCGTTCCGCCCTATTGCGTATGCGCGCACGAAGCGTTCGAGTTCGGTCCGCCGCCCCGCAACGTATGGAATGAGCCGACCGACAAGAAGTTCCGCGTCAAGGGCCATGTCGCGGCGGCAAAATATCTCACTGGCGCGCTGATCGACGCCGGCTTCGATACGGCGTATTCATACAAGCCGATTCATCATCCGCTCGGTCACGCCTTTGCAAACGCTATTTTTTATCTCGACTACGACCGCAAGGGATTTCCCTATTCGATTATTCCGTTCGCGATCAACTGTTACGGCCGACGGGTAATCGCGCAACGCGGGGGTCTGCCGGTCTTTGAGAATCCGCCCGCCGAATCCGATCTGGATCCGCCCGCGCCGACGCCGCGACGTTTGTTCGATCTCGGCGCCGCGACCGCGAAGGCCCTCGCCGCCGCTCCATGGCGGGTCGTGCTGATGGCGTCGTCCGGGTGGTCCCACGCGTTTCTGACCGCGAAAAATCATTTTCTGTACCCGGACACTCCGGCCGACCGGCGGCTTTACGAGGCGCTACGCGCGGGAGATTACGCGACGTGGCGTAATTATGACGCCGCCGCCGTCGAAGCCAGCGGCCAACAGGAAATCCTGAACTGGATGTGCCTGACGGGAGCGCTCGCGGAGTTGCGCCGCGTCCCGAGGACAGCCGAGTTCATCGATACCTGGATTTTCAATTCCTCGAAATGCTTCCTGGTGGCGTGAACGAAGATGAAACTGGATGGCAAGATCGCGATCGTGACCGGCTCCAGCCCCAATATCGGCGGCGGAATCGCGGAAGGACTGGCGGCGGAAGGCGCGGCGGTCGTATGCGTCGACGCGAGAACCGAGAACGCGCGCGACTGCGCCCATGCGATTGTCGCCGGCGGCGGCCGCGCGATCGCGATAACCTGCGACGTGACTGACGAGGCGCAGGTCGGCGCCGCCGTCGCCGAAACGCGCGACCGGCTCGGTGGAATCGATATTCTCGTCAACAACGCCGCGTTCTTTAATCGCAAAGGCGTCCTCGACATGCCGTTGGACGAATGGCGCAAGCAGCTTGACGTGATTCTGGGCGGCGCGTTTCTCTTCACCAAACACGTCGCGAAAGCG
>JAJXYM010000377.1 GCA_021780585.1 Deltaproteobacteria bacterium | reverse complement strand
CGGCGAGTCGGTCGAATCGCCGCTGCGCGCCGCGCCGCTGCTGGCCGGCGCCGCCGCGGCGCACGGTCCCGCCGCCGGTCCCGAGCCGGAGGTGACGTTCGGCGCCTTTCTGGTCGGACTGTCGACGCAGGCGTTGATGCATCTGGGCGATATCGCCGATCCCGAAACCGGACAGGCGTCGCCCGATCTGAACGCGGCCCAGCAGATTATCGATATTATCGGGATGTTGCAGCGCAAGACGCACGGGAATCTCGACCGCGAGGAAGCGCAACTGATCGAAGCGATCCTGTTCGAGTTGCGCATGAAATACGTTGAACAGGCGCGCACGTTATCGCGCTGATCGGACGGACGCCGGCG
This sequence comes from Deltaproteobacteria bacterium, assembly GCA_021780585.1. GTDB lineage: Bacteria > Desulfobacterota > Binatia > Binatales > Binataceae > JADMIL01. The sequence continues at coordinate 10,243 of JAJXYM010000377.1, read as the reverse complement.
GGCTGAATCCGGCGCCCGCGGCAAAACCGTCGCGGACGCCCGGCGCCGCAATCGCGGCCGCGCTGGCCGCCGCATTCGTGGTTGTCGCCGCCACGGCCGTCGCGGCGCGAGCCGAACCGCTATGGACGGAATTGCGCGTCGCGGCGGCGCGTCCGGCCGGCTCCCTGCCCGATTTCGTCGCGCTGGCGGCGCGGCTTTCGCCCGCCGTCGTGAATATTTCGACCGCGCGCAAGCCCGCGCGCGACGTGGGCGAAGGATCGCCCGAGGACCAGAGCGACCCGTTCGATCGCTTCGGCGCCCCGTTCGAAGGGCGCGACCTGCCCGTTCCGCACAGCCTCGGTTCCGGCTTCGTCATCAACCGCGACGGCTACATCCTGACCAACAACCATGTGATCGAGGACGGCGGCGCGATCGTCGTCACGCTGCGGGACGGGCACGATTTCAAGGCGCGGGTAATCGGACGCGACGCCAAGACCGACGTGGCGCTGCTCAAAATCGACGCCTCCTTCGCGTTGCCGGTGGCGCCGCTGGGCGACTCCGACGGCGTGCGGGTGGGCGAATGGGTGATCGCGATCGGCAATCCGTTCGGCTTCGATCACTCGGTCACGGCCGGGATCGTGAGCGCGCGCGGCCGCTTCATTCCCGGCAGTTACGACGACTTTATCCAGACCGACGCGTCGATCAATCCGGGCAATTCCGGCGGTCCGTTGATCGATTTGCGCGGCGCCGTGATCGGCGTCAATTCGGCGATCTACACCCGCACCGGCTCCAGCATGGGTATCGGCTTCGCGATCCCCGTCAACCTGGTGAAGGCCGAGCTGCCGCAACTGCTCGCCCGCGGCGCGGTGACGCGCGGATGGCTCGGCGTCTATATCGAGCCGGTCACGCCAGCCGCCGCGCGGGCGGCCGGACTCGACGAGACGCGCGGCGCGATGGTCTCCGAGGTGCTCGAGCATAGTCCGGCGGCGACCGCCGGCCTCAAACCCGGCGATATCATCGTCGCCCTCGACCGTCGCCCGATCCGCGAGGCGCAGGAATTGCCGCTGATGGTCGGCGCCGTTCCGATCGGCCGTCAGGCGACGCTCTCCGTGATGCGCGGCCACGCGGCGCGGGAGCTCAAGCTTACCGTCGAGGCCTCGCGCGAGGCCGAACTGGCGAGCGCCGGCGCGCCCGACGCCGACGCGCCCGAGACCTACGGACTCGACGTTAAGGAACTGAGCGCCGGGATGGCGCGCGCGCTGGGAATCGCGGCGGACGGCGGCGTGATGGTCGCGCGGGTGGAGGCGGGCAGCCGCGCCGCGCGCGCCGGCCTGCGCGCGGACGACGTTATCGTTGAAGTGGACCAGCGCGAAGTGGCCGGCGTCGAGGCGCTCCGGCGCGCCTTTCGCGCCGGCGGCGGACACGATATCGTGCTGCTGCTGGTGCGGCGCGCGACCGGCACGCTGTTCATTCCGCTCAGGCGCCAGGGTTGATTTCACGGTGAAGTATATTTCGATCGGAGCCGCGTGCGGCCGCGCGCCGGCCGGCGGAGCCGGAGCATTCGCGTTGGGCGGGCGATGAGCGTCGGGCGCGTCTTCAAATTCACCTTGCTTGCGTGCGCCGCGATCGCCCTGTTCGCGATCGGACCGGCGCTTTACCGGTTCGTGCAATATTACGATTCGCTCGAACTGGAGGTGGTCACGCGCTTCGCCGGCAAGCGCTGGACCATCCCGTCGCGCATCTATTCCGATTCGAGCCTGATCTATCCCGGCCAGCGGCTCGACGATCTGGGTTTCTTCGAGCGCCTGGCCCGGCTCAATTACCATCGCGTGGCCAGCGCGGCGGCGGTGCGCGATCGGGGCGAATTCGCCTACGATCAAAAGCGCGGCCGCCTGGCGATTTTCCTGCACAGCTTCGCCTATCCCTATCGCAGTTTTCCGGGCGAGTTGATCGCGATGAAGCTCGGCGCGGACGGAACGATCGCCGCGATGGCCGACGGGGTGACGCGCGAGCCGCTGTATTCGCTCGAACTCGAACCGGAACTGCTCGGCGCGATCTTCCAGGGCGACTGGCAGCAGCGCCGGCTCGTGCCGCTCGCGGACATTCCGCCCGCCTTCATCGACGCGATCCTCGCCGCCGAGGACCATCGCTTCTACGAGCATCACGGCATCGACGTGGTGCGGATCCTCAAGGCAGCGTGGGTCGATTTCATTTCCGGGCGCGTAGTCCAGGGCGGCTCGACGCTGACGCAGCAGTTGATGAAGAACTTCTTCCTGACCAGCCGGCGCGACTGGCATCGCAAGGTCAAGGAAGCGCTGATGGCGTATATCGCGGAGCGGCTCTATTCCAAGGACGAGATCCTCGAAAACTATATCAACGATATCTATCTGGGTCAGCGCGGACAGGAGGGAATCTACGGCGTCTGGGAGGCGTCGGAATTCTATTTCTCCAAGGAGCCGCGCGATCTGAATATCGCCGAGATGGCGGCGATCGCCGGCATGATCCGATCGCCCAATCATTACAACCCGCTGCGCCATCCCGCGCTCGCCACGCGCCGGCGCAACGAGGTGCTCGCCTCGATGCTGGCGGACGGATACGTGAGCAAGGCCGCGTACGACGACGCTGTGACCGAGCCGCTGCGCGCGCGCGAGCCCTTCACCGAGACCAACGACGCGCCCTACTTCGTCGACTACGTCAAGCGCGAACTGAACGATCGCTATCCGCCGTCGGTGCTGACCGGCGAGGGCCTGCGCATCTTCACCACGCTCGACGTGCATATGCAGAAAGAGGCGCAACGCGCGATCCAGAATAATCTCGACGATCTCGAAGCGCGCCATCCCCAGCTCCGGCGCAAGGAAAAGAGCGAGGAGCTGCAATCGTGCCTGATCGCGATCGAGCCGCAGACCGGGAAGATCCGCGCGATGGTGGGCGGACGCGACTACCGCGAAAGCCAGTTCAACCGCGTCACCCAATCGAAGCGCCAGCCCGGATCGGCGTTCAAGCCGGTGACCTATCTCGCCGCCTTGCGTGAGACGCTCGACGGCGGTCCCGAACATTTCCTGCCCACCAGCTATATCGACGATACCCCCTTTACCTGGCAGATCGGCGACAACACCTGGACGCCGCGCAACTACAAGAACCGCTACTTCGGCCGCGTCACGCTCGAATTCGCGCTCGAAGAGTCGCTCAATTCGGCGACCTCGCGGCTGGCCAACGCGATCGGCCTCGACCGGGTAATCGCGATGGGCGAAAAGCTCGGCTTCGGCGAATTGCCGCCCTATCCATCGATTATCCTCGGCGGAATCGAAGTCGCTCCGATGCAAATCGCGGAAGCCTACGCGATTCTCGCCAATGAGGGATTGTCGGTCCCGTCCTACGCCGTCACCGCCGTGCTCGATCAATCGGGCAGGGTGATCGAGGGCCACGAGCTCAAGGCCGAGCAGGTTCTCTCGCCCGAACTCGCCTACATGATGGACTTCATGCTCGAGCAGGTGATCAACCACGGCACCGGCGAAGGCGCGCGCAAGCTCGGCTTCACGCGGCCGGCCGCCGGCAAGACCGGAACGACCAACGATTCGGTCGACGCATGGTTCGCCGGCTTCACGCCGAATCTGCTCGCGGTGGTCTGGACCGGCTTCGATCAGAAAGAGGCGCTCGGCCTGACCGGAGCCGAGGCCTCATTGCCGGCGTGGACGAATTTCATGCAGGCGGCCACCGCGCCGCGCCCGGCGCTGGACTTCACGAGGCCGCCCGATATGACGATGGCGCGGGTCGATCCGGCCACCGGCTATCTGGCCGGACCGTATTGTCCCGACGCGGTCGAGGGCGTTTTTCCCAAGGCGATGGCGCCCACGCAGGTCTGCCCGTTCCATACCTCGCCCGGGATGAGCGCGGCGCCGATCAAGACCAGCGCGCCGGCCGCCACGACGCCGGCGTCCGCGCCGCCGCCGGGGGGCGGTGATTGGGAAGCCGCGCCGGGAGGGTCGGCGCCTGGCAATTGATTCGGGCGCCGGTTGCGTCGCGAAGCCCGGCCCGGTCGCCCGGTTGGCGCGGATGCTGCGCACTGGCGTCAAAAGCGGTATTGATTAAAATAATGCGGCGAAAGCATAAGATTCGCGCCTTTCTGGCGGCGGGAGTGCTGATCGGCGCCGGCGCCGCGCCGTGCGCGCGCGCCGCGATCGTTGCGCCGCGAAGCGCCCAATCCGCGGAAGCGATCGCGCCGCGCGCGGCGCCGCGACTGACCCTCGCGCATCTGGACGAACAGAATCTCCCGCCGGCGGAATTGCCGCCGGGCGCCGCGCAAGGCCAGTGGATGCGCGTGCCGAATCCGGTCGCGACCATGGCGCCGGCGACCGGCCTGTCTGGCGAACAATCCGGCCCGCCGGGCGACGCGTCCGCGAGTCCGGCGCCTTCGCCGGCTAACGATACGGCAACGACCGGCGTGAGCGCCGCGCCGGTCGCGACTGCGGGAGCGCCCGCGGCGGCCGCCTCGCCGGATGCTCCGGGCCTGGCGAACGCGGCTAATCCGGCGAATCCCGCAAATCCCGCCGATAGCGCGGCGACGACGGCCGGCGCCAACCCGCCGAATCAACCGTCGTCGGCCGGCGCGGATCAACCGGGAACCGAGGCGGCGAATAATCCGGTCGAACCGCCGCCCGCACTCGATATCAGTACGATCACGACCGGACCCGACCCGGGCGCGCAGCCGCTCGCCGCGGAGATCAAGCAGGCCGACACGCCCGCGCTCGCCGCCTCGCTGCGGATCACCGAGCAGGCGCGGCGGGAGCTTACGGACGGCCGCACGGACGCCGCGATGCGGACGCTGGCGCGCGCGGTTTCGATCGATCCGGGCAATCCTTACGCTTATTTCTTTCTCGGCCGGGCGTATGCGTCGCGTCACGACTTCGCGGAGGCGCTGACCTTTTTCCGGCGCGCGGAGATTGGCTTCGGCGGGAGCCCACCGTGGCTCGGCGAAACGATCGGATACGAAGGCGCGTGCGAGGAGGAACTGGGCCGGCTGAGCGACGCCGCCGTCGCCTATCAGCGTGCGCTCGGCGCGGCGCCAGACAATCTGATGGCGCGGGTGGGCTATAGCCGGTTGGCGGCGAATCTGCCGAATCCCGCCGGACTCGACTCGCCGCCGCCCGGGCCCGGCTAGGCGGCCCCGCCGCCCGCGCCGGGCGACGTCTCGGCGCCGCCCGCCACCGATTTGAACGCGCCCGCGCCCGCGGAGGCTCCGCCGCCGCCTCCGCCGCCGGCGCCGAGGAGCCAATCCGAAGACCAATGACGACCGCCGCCGGCCAGCGACCAATGAGAATTCTGGGCATCGAATCATCATGCGACGACGCCGCCGCGGCGGTGATCGAAACCGACGCTCCGGGTATCGCCATCGTGCGCGCCAGCGCCGTCGCCAATCAGGACGATATCCATCGCGCCTACGGCGGCGTGGTGCCCGAACTGGCCTCGCGGAATCACGTGGTCGCGATCATGCCGGTAATCGCGCGCGCGCTTGCCGAAGCCGAAACCGCGCTTGCCGAACTCGACGGAATCGCGGTGACGCGCGGACCGGGTCTGGTCGGCTCGTTGCTGGTCGGCCTGATGTGCGCGAAGGGGCTGGCGCAATCGAGCGGCCTGCCGATGGTCGGCGTGAACCATCTCGAGGGCCATCTGCTGGCGCCCCTGCTCGAGCATCGCGTGGCGATGCCGTATCTGGCGCTGGTGGTCTCGGGGGGCCATACCGCGTTGTTCATGGTCGAGGATTTCGGCCGCTATCGGCGGCTCGGCGCGACCCGCGACGACGCCGCCGGCGAGGCTTTCGACAAGGCCGCGAAGCTGATGGGGCTGGGCTATCCGGGCGGGAAGATTATCGACGAACTGGCGCGGCGCGGCCATCCGAAGCGGGTCAAAATTCCACGCGCGCGGGTCAAGGGCGCGCCGCTCGATTTCAGCTTCAGCGGGGTCAAGACGGCGGTCGCGCTCTATCTGGCGAGCGCGTCCGGAGCGGCCACCGCGCCCGAGGATCTCGCCGCGAGCTTCCAGGAGGCGGTGGTCGAGATGCTGGTGCGGCCGACGCTTGCCGCCGCGCGCGAGCATGGCGCCGGCACGATCGCGCTGACCGGCGGAGTCGCGGCGAATTCGCGTCTGCGCGAACGGCTGGCCGAGGCGGCCGCGGCGGAGGGCCGGCGCGTGGTCGCGCCGTCGTTCAAATTCTGCACCGACAACGCCGCGATGATCGCGCTGGCCGGAAGCGTGCGGCTGATGCGCGGCGAGCGCGATCCGCTCACGCTCGACGCGGAGGCGAATCTCGCGCTGTGAGGCGGGCGCAATCCTCGCGTGCCGGCCTGGTCGCGTCAACGGTGGTCGCAAGTCGCCCGGCGGCGGCGCTGGCGGCGGCGGGCGTGACGCCGCGGCGATCGCGCGGGCAGAACTTTCTGGTCCAGCCGCGCGTCGCCGATCGGATCGTCGCGTTGGCGGAGCTGGGAGCGAACGACGCGGTGATCGAAATCGGTCCGGGACTGGGAATCCTGACTGAACGGATCGCGGCGGCGTCGGTGCGCCGGCTAATCCTGATCGAGCTCGACGAGCGGCTGGCGGCGCGGCTCATGGAGCGCTACGCCGGCGACGCGCGGGTCAACGTGATCAATCGCGATTTCCTCTCGCTGGGGCGTGACGAAATCGCCGTTGGCGCGCCGCTCAAAATTGTCGGCAATCTGCCGTTCAACGTCGCCGCCGCGATCCTCGAACGGCTGGCGGCGTGGCGCGGCGAAATCGTGCGGATGGTCCTGATGTTCCAGCGCGAGGTGGGCGAGCGGATCCGCGCGCGGCCGGGGTCGCGCGACTACGGCGCGCTCAGCGTCTATACCGCGCTTTACTGGGAAATCACGAGTCATTTCCGGGTCGGCGCCGGATGCTTCCATCCGCGGCCCAAAGTCGACGCGGAAGTGCTGGCCTTCGCGCCGCGCCTTGCCGCGCCGGTCGACGCCGCCGGCGAACGCGCGATCCTCGCGACAATTCGCGCCGCCTTTTCGGCCCCGCGCAAGACGCTGCGCAACGCGCTCGGCCGTACGGCGGGATTGCCGGCCGGGGCGCTCGATGCGGCGCTGGCGGCGGCGGCGATCGATCCGGCGGCGCGGGCGGCGACGCTTGCGGTCGAGGATTTATCGCGGCTGGCCGAGGCGCTCATGCGGGCGCGCGCGGCGATCGGGGACCGCGATGCCTGAATTGCCGGAAGTTGAATCGCTGCGGCGGATTCTGGCAGGTAGCGCCGTCGGCCGCACGATCGTCGCCGCGACCGTGCGCGAACCGCGCCTGCGCCGCGCCTTGCCCGGCGATCTCGCCGCGACGATCGCCGGCCGCGCGATTCTCGAAATCGGCCGGCGCGCCAAATACCTCCTGATTGAACTGGGCGGCGATCTGGTCTTGATCGTGCATCTGGGGATGAGCGGCAGCCTGACGTATCGGCGCGACGGCTTCGATCCCGGTCCGTTCGATCCGCGCCACGATCACGTCGAATTCATGCTCGACGACGGCGCCCGGCTGGTCTACAACGACCCGCGCCGCTTCGGCCTGATCAAGCCGATCGGGCGCGCGGCGCTGGCGGATTCGCCCGAGTTGCGCGGGCTCGGGCCGGAGCCGTTCGCGCCGGAATTCGACGCCGAATATCTCTGGCGCGCGACGCGCGGACGCCGGACCGCGATTAAGACGCTGCTGATGGACCAGCGAATTGTCGCCGGCGTCGGCAATATCTACGCCTCCGAGATCTTGTTCCGGGCCGGCGTGCGTCCGACCCGCCGCGCCGGCCGCGTCAGCCGCGCCGAAGCCGCACGCATCGCTGCGCTCACGCCGGCGGTGCTGGCCGAAGCGATCGGCGACGGCGGCACCACCTTCCGCAGCTATCGCGACTCGCGCGGCCAGCCCGGACGTTTCGCCGAGCGGCTGCGCGTTTACGATCGTGAAGGACGGCCCTGCCCGGTATGCGCGACGGCGATTCGCGCGGCGACGGTCGGCCAGCGTTCCAGCTTCTACTGTCCGCGCTGTCAGAAATAGCGCGCAGGATGACCCGGCGATGGCGCTATCCGCGCCGCGCACGTAAATTGGTCATGATGGCGGAGTTTCGAGTCAGCACGCGCGCGCGAATCGCGCTGATTGATATCACCGGCGAGGTCAACGCCGCGGTCGCCCACGCCGGAATCCGCGCCGGGCTTTGCAACGTTTTCGTCCCGCATACGACGGCCGCCGTGATCGTTTCCGAAAACGCCGATCCCGACGTTGGTTCCGATCTGCTGGCCCATCTGGAGCGCCTCGTGCCGCGCGACGGCGGCTTTCGCCACGCGGAGGGCAACGCCCAGGCGCATATCCTGTCGGTGATGCTCGGCGTGTCGCTGAATCTGCCGGTATCCGGCGGCCGGCTCCGGCTGGGCCGATGGCAGGGCGTGATGCTGGCCGAGTTCGACGGTCCGCGCGAACGATCCGTGATCGTCTCGGTCGCGCCGGAATGAGCGCCCGGCCCGCACGGAGCCTCCGATGACCGCCGTTTCGCGCGATCTGGGCGCGCTCTTCGCTTTTGCGCTGGGCGCTTGCGTCGGCAGTTTCGTGAACGTCGTCGCCTACCGGATGCCCCGGGAGATTTCGCTCGCCACGCCGCGTTCCTTCTGCCCGCATTGCGATCGGCCGCTGCCGATGCGCGCGAATATCCCGATATTCGCCTATCTCGGTCTGCGCGGCCGCTGCCTGATGTGCGGCGGGCCGATTCCCTTCCGCTATTTCCTGACCGAGCTGACGCTGGCCGTGGCCGCGGCCTATCTGTACCTATTCTTTCCGCCCGCTGACGCGTTCGCGCGCTTCGCCCTGTGCGCGGCGCTCTACGCGATCGGCCTGATCGATTACGACTGGCGCGTGATTCCGAATCTGATCACTTTCGCCGGGATTCCGCTCGGCCTCGCCGCCGCCGCGCTCGCGATGCCCGAAGTCGGTCCGCGCAGCGCGATGATCGGCGTCGTCGCCGGAGCCGGCGTGCTTTTTTTGACTGGCGAGGCCTACCTGCTGCTGCGCGGCCATGAGGGAGTCGGGATGGGCGACGTATGGCTGCTCGGGATGGTCGGCGCGTTCCTCGGCTGGCAGGGCGTGCTGTTCACGCTGTTCTTCGGCTCGATCTTCGGCACGATCGGCGGGATCGCGTTCGCCCTGGCGGGAGGCGCGCCGGCGCCGCCCGAGGCGGTCGTGCCGGAGGCGATCGCGGAAGTGACCGGCGCGCGCCGCGGCGCCCCGCCGCCGGAGAATCCTGACGGCGGGCCCTCCCTGATGCGCACCGAGGTGCCGTTCGGACCGTTTCTGGCGCTGGCCGCCGCGATTTACGGGCTGTTTCAGCCGCAGCTTGCCCATTGGTATCTTTCGCGCTGATGGCCACCGGGATGTTCATCACGCTGGAAGGCGTCGAGGGTTCCGGCAAAACCACGCAGGCCGCGCTGGTGGCCGACCTCCTGCGCGCGGCGGGCCGCCGCGTCAGCGTCACCCATGAGCCCGGCGGCACGCGCGCGGGCGAGGCGATCCGCGCGATCTTTCTCGACCCCGCGATCCGGCTCGACGTCGCGGCCGAACTGCTGCTGGTGCTCGCCGATCGCGCCCAGCATGTGCGCGAGAAGCTGCGGCCGGCTGTGGCGGCCGGCGAAATCGTAATCTCCGATCGCTATTGCGACTCCACCGTCGCCTATCAGGGCCACGGCCGCGGCTTCGACTTGAAGCTGCTCGCCGATCTCAATCGTCTCGCCAGCGACGGGATGCGCCCCGATTTGACCTTCGTGCTCGATTGTCCCGCCGAGATCGGCCTGGAACGCTCGCGCGCGCGGCGGGGCGCGGCGGCCGGCGCGCCGGATCGATTCGAAGGCGAACGTCTCGATTTCCATCGCCGGGTCCGCGATGGCTTTCTCGCCGTCGCCCGCGCCGAACCCGATCGCGTAATCGTGATTGACTCGACCGCCCCGCGCGCCGCCGTCACCGCGCGGATGGTCGCCGAAATCACGGCGCGGATGGTTCCCTGATGGCGCTGGCGGGAATTGTTGGGAATCGCGCCTTGATCGCGGCGCTCGAATCCGAGCTCGCCCGCCGGCCCGCGCACGCATATCTGTTCGCCGGCCCGCGCGGCGTCGGCAAGGCGCTGGTGGCGGCGGGCTTCGCCCATGAGATTCTGTGCGAGCGGGCGCCCGGTCCCGGCTTCTGCTGCGATCCCGCAAAGTGCGCCGTGCGCGCCGCGGCCGCGTCGGCCGGC
>JAJXYM010000379.1 GCA_021780585.1 Deltaproteobacteria bacterium | reverse complement strand
CGTTGAGACGGCCGGCGCTAAGCCAGCGATTGTAAAATGAAATGTTTACGCTTTCCGGGGCGAGATATGTTCCACCGCGATAAGAGGGCATCGGCATTCGGTAGGCGGAGATAAACCAAACAACCGTGGCAACGACGCCAAAGACAGCCGAGAGCAGGTTTAGAATGGATTTAAGCTCGGACCTTTACGAAGCCTCTCTCCGCGCGACAGGGAAACCCGCTCGTCGGCGCCGAAGCGGCCATTATTTTTTCGATATTACACTGAGACGCGCGCTCAGTGCGCGTCGCCTGACGGCCGCGCAAATGCTTGCGAAAGCCTCGCGCGCGCCATAAGTTGCATCGGCTCATGGGCGCCCACGGGCCGTCACGGAGCCCTCTACGAATGAACGCCGACGATACCGCCTCCGGCTCCTCGAGCGCAGTTCGGCACTCGACGAATCCGACCGCTCCCGTGCAGGATTCGCCGCGGGCCTGGCTGATGGCCGCGATCGCCTTTCTCGCATGCTTTACGATTTTCGGTGTGGTTTATAGCTTTGGCGCATTTTTCAAACCGATGGCGACCGAATTCGGCGCCTCGCGCGCGCACACCTCAATCGTCTTTTCGCTCACGGCCGCGATTTACAATCTGCTCGGCTTGGCCGGCGGGCATCTGAGCGATCGCTTCGGACCGCGCCCCGTGATGGCGGCTGGAGCGGTCGCGCTGGGCGCGGGCCTGTGCGCCACCGCGACGGCGTCCCGGCTGTGGATCGGATGCGTCGCGTACGGACTCGGCGTGGGCGTTGGCGTCGCCTGCTGGTACGTGCCAGCGCTCGCCGTTGTCAGCGGATGGTTTGTTAAACGACGCACGGCGGCGCTCGGCGTTGCGGTTTCAGGAGTTGGCGGAGGCACGCTGGTGGTCGTGCCGATCGCGGCGGGGCTGATTCAACGTTGCGGATGGCGCGAAGCGTACGTGATAATGGGCATAGCGGCGACGATCGTGCTACTCGGATGCGCGCTGATGGTCGAGGCTCCGCCCATCCATGAAACCGCCGCGGCCGCCGCGCCAATCCAGCTCACGGCCGCGATGGGCACGCGAGATTTCGTCCTGCTCTACATATCCTCGGTATTGTCGTCGGTGTCGATCTATATCCCGTTTGTTTACCTGCCCGATTTCGCGCACGGCCACGGCGCGAGCCAGGTCGCCGCGGCGGCGCTGGTCGGGGTTATCGGCGCCGCCAGCGTCGGCGGACGGCTAGGCCTCGGCGCGATCGCGGGGCGCACTGGCACAATCACGCTATACAGAGCCAGTATGCTCCTCCTCGGGCTGAGTTATGCGCTCTGGATCGCGGCGCACGCCTACGTGATGCTGGTCGTATTTGCGCTCGTGATGGGCGCGGCGTATGGCGGGATGATCGCGCTGTCGCCGGCGGTGATCGCGGAGATTTTTGGCGTGCGCGGACTTGGCGTGATTCTGGGCGCGCTTTACACCAGCTCGTCGATCAGCGCACTCGCCGGGCCGCCGCTCGCGGGATTCGTGATCGACCGCACCGGCAGCTATCTATGGGTTGCCGCGCTCGCCGGCGGATGCGGTGTAATAGGCTATTTGACGCTGATTCCGCTCCATTTGCGCCCAAAGTGACGCGAGCCGCTTCGCATCGAAGCCGCCGTCCGAACTGTCCCGGGCTGTACCGCAATGTCCCGGAGTGTCCCGCACGCGCCCGATCGACCTCACTATACGAGTATTTGCAACGAACCGTGGCGAACTAAATGACCAGCGACAGCGCCCCGGCGGCGATCAGCGCGACCGCCCAAATCGTGTCGAGGTTGATCCAGGCGCTGCGCAGAATCTTGAGCCCGATCCATTCATAGACCGCGATCGCCACCGCGCCCATCACCAGCAGCATCGCGCCGGTATGCACCGCGATCACGACCCCCGCCGCAAGCGGTCCGAGATGGCCGCCCGGCGCCAGCATCGGCATATGATGATGCGGCATCGCGGCGACGCTCTGCCCCTCCGCCGGCATCGCCATCAGGATCGGAAAGAGCATCAGGCCGGCGCCGTGCGCCGTCGCCATCAGAAAGGACCAAAGCGCAAGATCGCGGAACCCCACCCGCATCGCGACCCAGCGCGGATGCGCCAGCGGACGACGCAGCCGAAAGATCCCGAACGCGATCAGGACGATCGCGCCGAGCGGACGCAGCCACACGAATCCCCCCGCCATCGCGCCCGCGACCAGCGCGACCACGGCGGCGATCGACACGAGATGGCCGATCGCGATCGGCGCTAGCGCCGCGATCACGCGCCGCCGGCTGCGATCCTGCAATCCGAGCGCGACCGCGAACAGCCATCCCATCGACGGATCGACGCCGTGGTACGCCCCCAGCAGCGCGACGGCGATCCACGGCCACGCGCCGCTCACGGATAGCAATAGGAATCGGACGAGGAGTCGCCGCCCTCAAGGCGCATCTGATGCGGCCGTTCGCCGTCGAACGTCACGAAGAATTCCGGGTCGAGCGCCATCCTGCCGTCGGCGCCGACGTTGACCAGCGAAATCCATCCGCGCACGCCCTCGGGATAGAACGCCTTGTCCCACGCGCCGTATAGCGAATTGGTCACGTAGACGCGCCGTCCGTCGCGGCTCACTTCGAGCATCTGCGTGCCGCCATTGAGCGCGCCGGCCTTCGGATGCGGTCCGTGCGAGACGATTCCGCCCAGGCGCACCGCGCCAACGAATTTCGGATTGAACGGATCGCTCACGTCGTATTGGCGCAGATCGCCGGTGCCGAAACACGAGACGTAAAGAAAACGATCGTCGGTGCTGAGCGCGATTTCCGTCACCAGCGGCGGCACGGCCTTGAACGATTTGAGCGCGGGCGGCAAAAGATCCGGATCGGCCGGCTCGGCCGGAACGTCGATCACCTTGCGAATCTTCCAGTCGCCGCCCTCCCGATGCCACATCCAGATGGACGACGACAAATCCTTGAGCGAGAGCGTGACGCAGACGAAACCGTACGCCCGCGTCGGATCATGCGCGGGCCGCAGTTCGAGCACGATTTGATATTCGGGGCCGAAGTCGAAACATTTCAGATGGCGCCGGCGGCGCAAATCCCAAAGATGCAATTGATGTCCATATTTGGACTGAGTGAGTAATTCCAGGTCGGGGCCATTTTCGATCATGTTCGGCGTGCCCCATTCGCTGGTGATCGCGACGTCGTAACCGAGATGCCACCAAAAATCGTAGCCGAGATATTGCGGGCCCCGATCGACTTCCCAGCGGCCGAGCACGTCGAAACTGTCATGGTCGAGCAGGAAGACGCCGCCGGGCCCTCCCCCGTCGGCGGCGCCGAGGGCGCTGACGTAAATCGCGTCGGGTCCGCAATGAATAGTATGCGGACGGCTGTAGCCGGAGCGCGCCGCAATCTCCGCGGCCTCGATTGTTTTGACTATTTTCGGATTACGCGGATCGGGCTTGGTGTCGAAGATATAAATGCGCGAGGAACGCAAGCCGGGAACGAGCAGGTAGCGGCGCTCGACATGCGGATGCGGCGCGTAGGGACAGAGCGCGGCGCTGCAGGCGTTCCAGCCGAAATGATGCAGCTCGTCGCCGACGTTGGGAACTTCGACGCGGCCGACGATCGAGCCGTAACGCCATGACTGCGGATCGGTATCGACGACGCAAAGCGCGTCGTGGCGGCCGTTGGCGGGGTCGGGATTGAAGGCGACGACGTAGGCGAGCTTTTCGCGCGGCCCTTCGGAGGCCATCCGCGGGGAAGGATAAAAAGTCGGGTCGGGTTTCCACAGCGCCATGACGATCACCTCGAAAAATGGATTGTCCGCGGCGTTGCAGGCGCCACGCCGCATCCAGCCGATCGATCGGCTCGACTGTTGGTCGATTAAACCCCGAATCCCCCGCCCCGGCAACCAGTCAATCGATTCCTGCGCCACTGTTAAACGTCGGAGACGACTGGGTTTGGATTCGGCACGAAACGAGCGAGGGCGTCTCTCCTCTTGAGCAATGCGCAGATCACGAGTCGTAAGGACGGGATTCTTCGCTGCGCTCGGAGTTTGTGAATTTTTTCCGCTTTTCGGTAGAAACTCGAGAAAATTGTCCAAGTGAACTCGGCGGAATGTTTTTAGACAAATCAAAAAATTCGCGAACTCTCGGGATGACGGACCGGGGGCGGCCGCGGCCAGGACGGCCGGATCGCGTCGCGCATCTCCCGGGCCGTGCGCATTTGCGAGTTCCTCTTATTAGTCATGCCCGGGCTTGACCCGGGCATCCATCGATGTGGATTCTCGGGTCAAGCCCGAGAATGACTATTGACCAGGCCGACGGACCGATGGATTCGCGGGTCAAGCCCGCGAATGACCTGTTTGGGGCTAGGTCCGAGAATGACTGTTTGGGGCCAAGCCCGCGCGCGCTTTCGAGATCGATCCGATTGGCGCGCCGCCGGGCGCGGCGATTTCCCGGAACCATCGGGCGCGCTATTTGTTCTTGATCGCGATGGCGAAGATGCGAATGACCTTCAAGTTTGCGGCGGCCGGTCAATTGGCGAAATGGCGGGTGGCGACGATCGGCGTTGCGATGGCGCTGATCGGCGCGGGATGCGCGGCCGGCCTGGGAACATGCTCGCCGCCGCGCACCGGCAACGTCAGCAGCTCCGGCGAGGCGGTGGTCCGCCTGCCGCACGACCGGCCGACCGGAATCGACCTGTGCGCGTATCATCCGACACCGACCGACAAGGCGATCGGCCTCGAACTTCAGTTCGCGATGCGCAATCAGGCGGAATTCAACGAACTGACGCGCCAGATGGAGGCTCCGGGCGCCCCGCGCCATAAAGAATGGCTCACGCCCGCCGAGATGCACGAACGATTCGGCGAAACGCGCGCCCAGTTCGACGCGGTCAAGCAGTGGCTAATCGCGCAAGGCTTTACGATTACCGACCAAAGTTACGGCGCCAATTCCGACTATATCCATTTCAAGGGCACGATCGGCCAGATCGAAAAGGCCTTCGATATCCGGATCGTCTCGCCCGAATTCGACCATTACGCGAGCATGGACGATCCGGCGATTCCGGCGCAATTCGCCGGCGTGATTTCGCAGATCGACGGCCTCGAAGTGGTCGGCCCGCTCTATTAGGGAAGCTCTGCACAAGTCGGATTGTCATTCTGAACGGAGTCCGCGCAGTGAAGAATCCCGGGATTCTTCACTGCGCTCAGAATGACGAGATGGACCTTTTGCGGAGCTTCCTTAGCGGCGGCGCCCGGCCGAAGTGGCGCGCCTTGCAAATTCGCGAGCGGTTGGAGTATGGCCAGTAGGCGGATGCGCGGGGCCGTTACCGGTCCGGCGTGGCCGCGCGGGAAAGAGCGCGCCAGGCGGCGGCGCGGAGGATCGGACCATGAGCGTGTACGTCGATTCGGATTCGCATCTGCTGGAGCCGAACGAACTGGCGTTTGAGTACGCGCCGGCGAAATATCGCGACCTCGTGCCGCAGGTGATCGAACGCGACGGAATCGCCTATATGATGATCGAGGGCCGGGTTTTCGACGAATTGCCGATCGCGGCCGCGTCGACGCCCAACGGCCTGACCGACCTGCAAAAGACGCTGCGCACGCGCTGGGACGAAGTCCCCGCCGGGGCCAAGGAACCACGCGCGCGGCTCGCGGTGCTCGACGCCGAGGGTCTGGCGGCGACCGTGCTCTATCCAACGATCGGCCTGCTTTACGCCGGAATCCGCGATCCGAACGTCGCGGCGGCGACGTCGGAGGCGTACAACCGCTGGGTCGCCGATTTTTGCGCGATCGCGCCGAATCGGCTGCTTGCGGTCGGGACCGTGCCGCTGCAGGACGTGACGCTGGCGGTCGCCGAGATGGAGCGGGCGGCGCAGCTCGGCCTGCCGGGGGTGACGATCCGGCCGACGCCGTACAACCGTCGCCGGCTCAACGATCCGGCCTACGATCGCTTCTGGGCGGCGGCGCAGGACCTCGATCTGCCGGTTTCGATTCATGGCAGCTTCGCGATCGACACGGTGCCGAGCGTCGCGTCCGATCGTTATCCCAACAGCGACCTGTTCTTCAGCCACGTCATTTGCCATCCGCTGGAGCAGGAGATGGCGTCGATGGACGTGGTCTGCGGCGGGGTGCTGGCGAAGTATCCGAAATTGCGCGTCGCGTTTCTGGAGGCGGGCGCGGGCTGGCTGCTCTATTGGCTCGACCGGCTGGACGGCCATTACGAGAAGATGGGCAAGCTCACGCCGTGGCTGAAGGAAAAGCCGTCCGACTATTTCCGGCGGCAATGCTATATCGCGTACGACGCCGACGAGACGACGCTGCGCTACGTGGTCGATCACGGGCTGGGCGACAATATACTGTGGGGCGCGGATTATCCGCATTTCGACTGTCTCTATCCGGGCGCGCTCAACGAGTTGCGCGAAAAGCTTGCGGCTTTCCCGGACGAGGTGGGCGACAAGCTCTTGCGGACGAATCCGGCAAGATACTACAACCGGACTTTCGACGCCGCCAACTGAGTATTCACTTTGGACGGCGGAATCGGCTGGAACGAAGGATGGCTGGCGCCATCCGGGAATGGGGAAGACATAAAATGGCCAATGCGAAGAAGATGTGGGCGCTGCCGGGAGCGCAATTGACCGCGCCGGAGGGGCTGCTGATGCATGGCGGGGATCCGGCGAAGCTGCTGGATCTGCCCTGCCCGTCGTTCCTGATCGAGCATCCCAAGGGACTGGTGCTGTTCGACACGGGATGCAATCCGAAGATAATCGACGACGCGGTCGGCTACTGGGGCGACATCGCCGCGCATCTGCCGGTGAAATGGAGCAAGACCGACACGCTGGACAAGCAGATCGAGGGCGTCGGCTACAAGCCCTCCGATGTGAAGTATGTAATCCTGTCGCATTCGCATCTGGACCATTCGGGCGGACTGACCTATTTCCCGAAGGCGAAATTTATCGTCGGCGCGGGCGAGCTGCGCTACGCCTACTGGCCGGACGTGGACCGGCGCTGGGCGTTCATCTTCAACGATTTCGCGCCGACGCGCGGCTACGATTGGCTGGAACTGGGACAGGATTTCGATCTCTTCGGCGACGGCGCGTTGCAGTTCCTCTATACGCCGGGCCATACGCCGGGCGAATGCTCGCTGCTGGTGAACCTGCCGAATCAGAGCTTCCTGCTGACCGGCGACACGGTGCATCTGCGCGCCGCGATCGATAACGAGGCGGGGATGCCGATCGACGTCGATCCCGGCACGGCCAGCCATTCGATCCGGCGGGTCAAGGCGATTCGCGACATGCACGGCGCGAAGGTCTGGATCACGCACGACCCCGACGACTGGAAAGACCATCCGCATCGGGTGGGCTGAGCGGCGGGCGCGCGGACGATGCCGATTTACGAATGGCGCTGCCGACCCTGCGAATTGACGTTCGAGGGGCTGGCGACGGCGGTGGAGGCGTCGCGTCCGCGCGCCTGTCCGGATTGCGGGCGGCGCGCGCGGCGGATCATGTCGGCCGCGGCGTTCGCCGTGAAGGGCGAGTCGGGCGGTGCGCGGCGCGGGGCTGGGGACGCTTCGGGCGCCGACGACGTGACGAAGCTCCGGCCGCCGCCGTGGGCGCGGATGTGCTGGATGGACGATCGGTCGGCGGCGCGATTCGCGGCGCACAAGCTGGGGCGCGGCGCGGAATACGACGACAAAACGGCGGCGCGCGAGGAGCGTCGCCAGCGCGAAGGCCTCGCGCCGGAAAAACCGGCCGCGAACCCGCATACTCATACGCATCACGATGCGAAGGGCGCGGCGAAATCCGGAAAACGTCCGCGCGAACGGCGAATCGGCGATTGATCAGGCAAATCGCATAATGGCTGATTCATACGAATAGTCAGTGACGCGAACCGCCGGGTCCGAATGCGACGGCGGAATAATCCATAGCGGCGGGAGGGGGAACCGCGCCGGAGGGGGAAATGGACGGATTTCGCAATCAGTTGACGCTGGTGGGGCGCATCCTGCTCGCGCTGATCTTCGTGCTGTCGGGATTCGGCAAATTGACCGCGCCCGCGAACGCGATGGGCTACATGGCGCATGCGGGGATGCCGGCGGCGCTGATCTATCCGGGCCTGGTCGCGAGTATCCTGGTCGAGTTCGGGCTGGGACTGCTGATCATGGCGGGCTACCGGGCGCGCCAGGCGGCGATCCTGATTTTCCTCTGGTTCATCCCGGTGACGATCATCTTTCACCTGATTCCGTATCGGGAAGCGAAGGCGCAGGGTCAGGCGATGATGGCGATGATGCAGCAGATCAACGTATTGAAGAACATATCGATAATGGGCGGACTGCTGATGCTCGCCGGATTCGGATCGGGCGCGTACAGTCTCGACGGCGGCCAGTGAGATTGCGCCGGGCGAAGCGGCGCAAGTCGTAGCACGGGACGGAGCCGCGGCTCCGTCCCGCATACAACGGAATGTTCGGCGGTTCGATTCAGCGCGCGGCGGCGGCTCCGGTCGCGCCCTTGACGATCTCGCGCAGCTCGCCGGACTCGTAGAGCTCCCGCACGATATCGCATCCGCCGACGAATTTGCCGTCGATATAGACCTGCGGGATGGTCGGCCAGTTGCTATGGACCTTGACCTGCTCGCGGATTTCCGGGTCGCCGAGCACGTCGATGGTTTCGTAGGGGGCGCCCAGTTCGTCGAACACCGCGACGGTCGCGGCGGAAAAACCGCATTGCGGGAAATTGCGGTTGCCCTTCATGAAGATGAGGATTTTGTTCTGGGCGATCGCGGACTGGATCCGCTCGAGCGCGGTTGCCATCGTGAATTTACCTCCGGGACTGATACTGCGCGGGCGTTAGGGTCTTGAGCGAAAGCGCATGGACGCGCGCGCGCATCGCGTCGCCCAGGGCGGTATAGACCAGTTGATGACGTTCGACGAGGCCCTTGCCGTCGAAACGATCGCTGACCACGAGCGCTTCGAAATGGTCGCCGCCGCCGGTGGTGTCGCGCACCTCGACGATGGCTCCGGGCAGGCCGGCCTCGATCATGCGTTGCAATTCCTTCGGGTCCATCATGGTTATAATAGCGTCCGGCGGGCGGGCGAATCCACCGCCGCCGGGGTATCACGAAGCCGGTTAACGGCGGGCGCGGCGCGGCGTCATGGCTTACACGGAAGCGAGCGGAATCGCGATGAACTCCGACGAACGGTCGGCGCTCAGATAATCTTGTCCGCCCGCAGCCGCGCGATGCGTTCAGCGTCGTAGCCGAGCAGCTCCGTCAGGACCGCGTCGGTATCCTCGCCGAGCGCGGGAGCGCGCGTGACCGGCGCGCTCGTGGCGCCAGCGGTCTTGAGCGGCGATCCCGGCACGATCAGCCCGTCGAAATCCGGGTGCTCCGCGCGCAAAATCATCTGTCGCTCGAGCAGATGCGGATTGCGCGCGACTTCATCGACCGTGGCGATCGGCGCCGACGGAACGTTCGCCGCCTCGAGCAGCTTGAGCCAATGCGCCCGCGGCGACGCCGCGAAATGGCGCCGCAGGATCGGATCGAGCGCCGCATGATTGGCGGTGCGATCGGCGTTGGTGAGAAAGCGCGCGTCGTCCTTCAGCCCAGGCAATCCGATCGCGTCGCAAAAGCGCCGCCAGATCGCCTCGTTGCCGCATCCGGCGACGAAATGGCCGTCGGCCGCGCGAAAATGCTGAAACGGCGTAATCGAAGGATGGCGCGACCCGATCGGCTTCGGCACATTTCCCGTGGTCGAGAAGCGCGCCAGCGCGTCCTCCAGCCACGCGACCTGGCAATCGAGCATGGCGATATCCAGATGACGCCCGGCGCCGCTCGCGTCGCGCTCGCGCAGCGCCGCCAGAATCGCGATCACGCCATAGAGCGCGGCGGCCAGATCGCCGACCGACACGCCGCATCGCGTCGGCTCGCCGTCCGGTTGCCCGGTGATGCTCATCGTGCCGCCGAGCGCCTGCGCGACGATATCGTAGGCGGGCGCCGCCGCCATCGGTCCGCTCTGTCCAAAACCCGAAATCGAGCACAGGATGACGCGCGGATTGACGCCGGCGAGCCGCGCATAGCCGAGGTTGAACCGTTCCATCGTGCCGGGCGAGAAATTTTCCACGACGACGTCGCAATGGCGAACGAGTTCGAGCATCAGTTCCGCGCCCGCCGCCTGCCGCAGATCGATCGTCACGCTGCGCTTGCCGCGATTTACGCTGTAGTAATAGCCGGAGTCGTTCGAGTGAGGAATCCTGGGCGCATAGCCGCGCGAATCGTCGCCCCGACCCGGCAGCTCGATCTTGATCACCTCGGCGCCAAGATCGGCGAGATTCATCGCGCAAAACGGTCCCGCCAGCACCCGGCTCAAATCGAGCACGCGGACTCCACGCAACGGCTTTTGCTCAATCATCCGTTTCCACTGATTCGCTGGATCGCCGCGGGTTCGCGCCGTTCTGCGATCGTTAGCGCGGCCGCCTCAGCGCGGCCTGCCGCGCGCGCATCGCTTCCGCCGGCGTCATGATCAGGCGCGGCTCCTCGCGCGCGCGCTCCTCTTCGCGCGAGAGCAGCGCGCCCATCTGCGCCCGCATAAAGGCCTGAAAAAACCCGACGCGCCGCGGGTCGGCGCCGTCGCGCAGGCGCGCCGCCGCC
>JAJXYM010000131.1 GCA_021780585.1 Deltaproteobacteria bacterium | reverse complement strand
CGCGCAATTGCGCTTCGAGCGGCTGGGCGCCGCTTTCCCGCAGCAGATGGACGACTTCCTCGAGGAAGTCGGGCAGAACTTCGCTGATCAACGGCGCATCCATGACGAAGCGAGAGCCTAACCGATTTCCCGCCACGATCAAGCTTCGTCATTCGGGGCGCGACCGGCTTTGTTATTATGGCGCATCATGCCATAATAATGCATGCCGCCGGTGATTCTCGAAGCGCGGGACGTGATCGGAGGCGGACGTTATTTACAGGAAGTCAGAATTTCCACGTTCCCGCCGAATCCTGAACTTCCCGAAGGTATCCGTTATTCCCTCTGTCTCGTGGACATCGAAAGCGGCGAGGCGATTTTGCGGTACGACATTCATCAAGGAAAGTCGCACCATCGGCATCTACGCGATTGCGAGACTCACTATGAATTCGTGGACGAAGAAACGCTGCTCGACGATTTCTTTCGTGACGTGGCGTCAATTGTGGAGGGAAGATTATGAATGCGCGGCGGCTTAAAATTGGCATTCGCGGCGCCGTCGAACGAACCAAGGCGCTACGCGAAGCGATGCGGCGAGTGACGGGCGGCAACCGTACCGAGCGCGAGCCGGAGCTATATTTCGAGAACGTCGATGAACTGCGACGGATTCTGACCGAAAAGCGGCTGGAACTGATGCTGGCGATTTCGCGCCATCGGCCGGCGTCGGTTCACGAACTGGCTAAGGTCGTGAACCGCGATTACAAAAACGTCAGTGCGGATATTGCGATCCTCGAACGGCTGGGTCTGGTTAACCTGGAATCCGAAGCTGGCATGGGAAGAGCGCGCAAACCGACCGTTCCCTACGACGAGATTCAAGTGACGATCGACTTGCGGCAATCGGCGCCCGCCCACGCCGCGTGATTCCGGCGCGCGAGGGCGGCGCGGCGGACTTTCGCATTGTAAACATAACATAACCTAATATATTTGGATTATGAACTTCAGCGTTTATCTGGACGACGAGCTGGTCGAACGTCTGAATCGCGCGGCCCGGGAAAGCCGCAGGACGCGCAACGCGGTTGTTCGCGAGGCGATCGCGGAATGGCTGGGCCGGCGGAAACCGTCGCGATGGCCGGCTGAAATTATGAAATTCCGCGGAAGCCGCGGAATCGCGCGATTTGAGGATGGTCGAAAGGCTCTGAAGCCGCCACGCGAGCCGTTCGATGCGGTATCTGCTTGATACCTGCGTCGTCAGCGATTTCGCCCAGGGTCATCCGCCGGTTCTGGCGCGAGTCAAAGCGGTTTCGCCCGAAGAGATTGCCGTCAGCGCGATCACCGAGATGGAGGTCGCATACGGGCTGAACCTCAATCCCCGGCTTGCACGCCGTCTGAGTCCAGTTGTGCGTGAATTCGATCGGGTCGAAGGTCTGCGCGTGGAAAACTGGAGATAGCGCGGAAACGTGGTTACACCGCGCGGGCGGTGGGGGACCAGATGTGCTTGTGCATCTGGAGTTGCATCCGCACCGGCAGGCGATCCTGCAGAATCCAGCGCGCGAGATCGGCCGCAGCCAGCTCGCCGAACACCGGACTCATCAGCACGGCGTTGACGCGAGTTTCCAGCCGATGCGCCGCGAGCGCGGCGCGCGCCCATTCGTAGTCGCGCCGGTCGGCGATCACGAATTTGATTTCGTCGCGCCGCGTCAGATGTTCGAGGTTGCTCCAGCGGATCCGGTCGCTCTCGCCGCTGCCGGGACATTTGAGGTCCATGATTTTGATCACGCGCGGATCGAGCCGGGCGAGATCGCGCTCGCCCGACGTTTCGACCATCACGGTGAACCCGCGTCCGAGCAGCGCGTCGCTCAGCGGATAGACGCCGGGCTGCAGGAGCGGCTCGCCGCCGGTGATCTCGACGAGCGGGCATCCGAAAGCGGCGACCCGTTCGACGACTTCGTCGATTTCCGCGTGCCGGCCTTCGTGGAAAGCGTATTCCGTGTCGCACCATCGGCAGCGCAGATTGCACCCTGTCAGCCGCACGAAGACGCAGGGGCGGCCGGCCCAGGTCGATTCGCCCTGGATACTGTGGAAGATTTCGTTGATTCGTACCCGCGCCATCAGCCCAGCGTCCGGCGCGCGGCGGCCAGCGCCTCCTCGATCACGAGTTTCAGGGGCGCATCATGTTCGATCGCCGCCTTCTGGCAATCGTCGAACTCGGGCGCGAGATTCAACGGCTCCGCGCCATGATGCGCGCCGGCGGCCTTGACGCGAATTTTTCCGAAGCGGGTTTCGACCTCGATCATCCGGCGGGCGAGTTTGAGGCGGGCCACCGGATGGAACCGCAGGCCGATGGTCGTGGTCTCCGCGAAGATCAGCCGGGCAAGACGATCGCGCGCCGCGGGTTCGGCGAGCACGGAGAGAATCACTCCCGGCCGGCCCTTTTTCATCACGGTCGGCGTGACGGTGACGTCGCGCGCGCCGGCCGCCAGCAGCCGTTCACCCAGATAGCCGAAAATCTGCGGATTGAGGTCGTCGATATTGGCGGAAATTTCGATCAGTTCGTCGGCGCCGAAGCCGGCGGCGACGTTGCCGAGAAGCAGGCGCAGAACGTTGGGACGATCAGCGAGCGTGCGCGCGCCGGCGCCGTAGCCGATTCGCTCGATCTCGAAGGCCAGCGGTAGCGGCGCCGGACGGGCGAGCGCGCGGACGATCGCGGCGCCGGTGGGCGTGACCATCTCGGCCGCGCCGTCGCCGATGCGAATCGGAAATCCGGCCAGCAGTTCCGCCGTCGCCGGCGCTGGCACGGGAATCACGCCGTGGCGCGAGCGGACGAAGCCGTTGCCGGCGGGAAGCGGCGAGACGATCAGGTCGGCGACGCCGAGTTGGTCGAGCGCCCAGGCCGCGCCCACGATATCGATAATCGAATCGACCGCGCCGACCTCGTGGAAATGGACCTCGTCGGGCGTGGTGCGATGAACCTTGGCTTCGGCTTCGGCGAGCGCCTGGAAAATTTCGCGCGCGGCGCGTTCGGCGCGGGGCGCGAGGCGGGCGCGCTCGATCATCGCGAGGATTTCGCCGAGATGGCGTTCCGGCTGGGGTTCGGTCACCGCGACGTCGAACTTTACGGCGGCGATGCCGCTCAGGTCGCGCCGGCCGACCGCGATCCGATAGCCGCTCAGGCCGAGCGCCGCAACCGCGCGTTCGAGCCCGGCCGGATCGGCCCCGGCGTCGATCAGCGCGCCGATCATCATGTCGCCGCTTAAGCCTGAGAAGGCGTCGAGGTATGCCGACTTCATAGCGAGTCCATTCGACCTTTACTTCAGGATACTCGGACCTTAATATAAATGCTTCAGTTGCTCGGTGAACGCGGGCGTATGAGGCAGCGAGAGCTTAAGTTTTTCCGCCGATTGCTGGAAAGCCGCAGAAGCGAACTGCTTGAGGAGGCCGAGCGCGCCGTCGGCAGCATGAACAGCAAGCCGGGCGAGGCGTTCGCCGATCCCACCGACCGAGCCACGCAGGAATCCGACCGCGCGCTGTTGCTGCGGATGCGCGACCGGGAACGCAAGCTGCTTACCAAAATTAACGAGGCGTTCGCCCGGATCGAGAGCGGCGATTATGGACGCTGCGAGGAATGCGGCGAGGAGATCGGAATCGAGCGGCTGAAGGCGCGTCCGGTGACTACCCTATGTATCGCGTGCAAATCCGATCAGGAGGCGCGCGAGCGGGCCGGCTGATCCAGGCGGCGCGCACCGGCGCGCGTGCGCGATTGTTCGTATCATGAAAGTTCGCAAGGCCGTTATCGTCGCCGCCGGGATGGGCACGCGGATGCTGCCGGCGTCGAAGGTGATCCCGAAGGAAATCCTGCCGGTGGTCGACAAGCCGGCGATCCAGATCGTCGTCGAAGAGGCGGTCGCGTCGGGAATCGGCGAAATCGTGATGGTCCTGAGTCCGGGCCGGACCACGGTGCTCGAGCATTTCCGCTCGGCTCCGGAACTGGAGCGGCTGCTCGAACGGCGGCTGCGCCACGACCTGCTCGAAATCGTTCGCTACACCAATAATCTGGCGCGTTTTCACACCGCGCATCAGCACGAACCTCTTGGCCTTGGGCACGCCGTGCTGCAGGCGCGCGAGGCGGTCGGCGACGAGCCGTTCGCGGTGATCCTGCCGGACGATATCTTCGATGGCGCGCGGCCCTGCCTGCGGCAGTTGCTCGACGTGGCCGAACGAGAAGACGCGCCGGTGGTGGCGTTGACGCGGGTCGCGCCAAGCGAAATTCCAAAATACGGAATCGTCGCGGTCGAACCGGCCGGGCCGCGGCTCCATCGGCTGGTCGGGATGGTCGAGAAGCCGACCGTCGCGGAGGCGCCGAGCGATCTCGCGATCATGGGCCGCTACGTGCTCACGCCGGACATTTTTCCGCTGCTGGCGGCCGGCAAGCCGGGCGCGGGCGGCGAGATTCAGCTAACCGACGCGCTGATGGAACTATCGAAACGGCGCCCGCTGTATGGTTATGAATTCGAAGGGGTGCGTTACGACCTGGGCGATCGGCTCGGTTTTCTCGAGGCGCAGATCGGGTTCGGCTTGAAACGGCCGGAGCTGGCTGATAAATTGCGCGCCTACCTGAAAACGGTGCTATCGTCTTAGGGACTTTCAGGCGGTGGGGCAGTAGCTCAGCTGGGAGAGCACTACGTTCGCAACGTAGGGGTCGAGGGTTCAAATCCCTTCTGCTCCACCAACCAGTCTCGCTGATCTCGGACATTGCGGAGCATCGCGAAGAATCCGCGCGCCGGCGCGCGACAAGAAGGTGGCGCGCACGGCAAAGCGAAGGCGGCGAAGTGACCGCCGAACGCGCGGTCGATTCGATTGAGGCCGGACTTTGCCGAGGGTCCGGCCCTTTTTCGCGGTGAGAAATACTGGAAAGTTGCGCGCGTGAATTTTTCCGGCGGGAATCAGCGAAGACTGAGAGCCTGTTCCTGCTCGCTCCAGAGCAAGGGGAGTTGGCTCGGCGCGTGCGGCCTATCACGGTCAGCTCGAGTGGCTGGCGGCCCTCGGCGAGAGCTTCGACAATCCGCGCCGACAGAAATCCTGGCCGAACCAGCCGCCGCACCGAGCGCGCAATCGATCCCCCAACGTCCAGCCAGCGCTTCCATCGAAGCGACCTCGCCCGAGATCAGATCAAGCGACCATCTGTGGGCGCGGGCGACCGCTTTGAGCAGCGGCGGGTCAACTCGCGACGCGGGAGTCTCGCCGTCGAGCATCAGGCGCGTCTCAACTCCCCGACGCTTTAACCGCACGCCGCGCGCATCGGCCGCGATCCTAAGGCAATCAAGATCAGCAACATCATCTTCATCTTCGCGCTGACGGAATCCGACGCGGCGGCGCGCCAGATGTACGAAGGGCTTGCGTCGATGATCAACTTGAGCGCCGACGCGCTTGCCAACTCGCCGATGGCGCTCATCGGCACGCCCGAGCGATGCGCCGCCGAACTTAGGAGACGAGCGAACGAATGGCGCGTCGCGCAGTTCATCTTCAGTTTTCAGCTCGGTATGGACGAGAACCTGATGCGCCGCCTTCGCGAAGAAGTAATTCCTGCGATTTAACGACCAGAGGACCTAAGCGGGTGGGGCGCGAAAAAAATCCGCCGAAAAGAACGAAAATTCACAATCGAGGCGGGCTGTGAGCGATTGCTGATAGGATTCACGTCTTGAAGCCGGACAACGGAGATAGGTTCTAACTCCGCGCGGCTTTGCACGCGTCCTTCGCGCCATGAGATAAATGCGATCGTGGCGGCGGCGGCGCTGCGTAAGAGATCAACCGTTAATCTTTTCGGCGGATGAGGAATTTTTCCGGGCATAGGAGGACAAACTGGCGCGAACCTTCGAAATAAAGCCTCTCGACGCCACGTTCGGCGCCGTGGTCACGGGCCTCAAATTCACCGCGCTCAACGACGCGACGTGGCATGATCTTTACGCGGCTTGGCTCGAGTACGCGCTACTCATCTTTCCCTGACAGCATCTCAACCGCGACGAGCAGATTGCCTTCGCCAAGCGTTTTGGACCGCTCGAATTCGAAATGGCGCCGCTCAGCAACGTGAAGGCCGACGGCACGCTCGTCCTCGACCCCGACAACGACATCCCCAAGGTGCTCAAGGGCAACATGGGCTGGCATTGCGACCGCACGTACATGCCGGCGCCAGCCAAAAGGGCAGTGTTCAGCGCCCAGGTGGCGCCGAGCTCAGGGGCAGCAACCGGATGGGCCGACATGCGAGCCGCTTACGATGCTCTCCCGGGGGATCTTCGGGCGAAAGTCGACAACTTGGCGGCGCACCATTCGCTTTACTACAGCCAGGCGAAGCTCGGACATTTCCCGAAGAAGGGAAGCGATTATAGTGGATACGGCTTCCACGGCGAGCCTGTGCCGCCGCATCCCCTCGTGAACGTCCATCCCGAAACCGGCCGAAAGTCGCTGTTGATCGTTCGCCACGCGCACAACATTCCGAGCATGGATGAGGCCGAATCGGGGCGATTTCTGGAGGAGTTGGTAGACATCGCCTGCCGCCGCCCGCGCATCTATCATCACGAGTGGTCTCCCGGTGAGGTTGTGGTTTGGGACAACCGCTGCCTGCTTCACCGGGCCACGCCGTGGAAGATGACCGAGCCTCGGGTGATGTGGCACAGTCGTATTGTCGGCGACCCGTTGACTGAAGCTGCACTCCCCCGACTTGGCGGCCGCGTATGGGTCTGCAACACGGGCGCACGGTAGGTCTCCAGCGCGGCGGGGGTTAATAAGTGGGCCTGGTCGCCGTTCGTGAGTTCGACGGTTCACTGGCGCTACCACCCATTTGAACAGTGGAGCGACGGGAAGAGAGAGAAAAAAATTATGTCGATTAGAATCCAGCCAATGGTTTGTGGATGGCTCGAAGTCGCCGCCGCCAGCATCGTGGCCAACGAACCCGGGCGCTTTAAGCTTCCAATACCGAGCTTTCTCATCGAGCATCCGAAGGGTCGGGCCATCTTTGACACCGGACTCCATCGCGAGCTCCAGCGTGATTCCGGCCGCCTCGGTTCGCTGGCCAAAGTTTTTACTGTACGGTTCCAGGCCGGCGAGGAACTGGCCGCACAGTTAACCGCACGCGGCATCGATCCTGCCCGCGTTGACTATGTGATCAATTCGCATCTGCATTTTGATCACGTCGGCGGCAACGCCGACGTGCCCAACGCAAAGCTGGTGGTCCAGCGCCGCGAGTGGGAAGCCGCGGCGAATCCTGATCAGATACGCCGCAACGCTTACAATCGAGAGGATTTCGATCTCGGTCACCAACTCCAGTTGATCGATGGCGAACACGACCTGTTTGGCGACGGCGGCGTGGTTTGTCTGCCAACATACGGGCATACCGCGGGCCATCAATCGCTGCGCGTACGTACGGACAAAGGGGAATATGTGCTGACGGCGGACTCCTGTTATATGCGCAAAGTGCTCGAGGAGATGGCGCTGCCGCCTTTCGCTTTCAGCTACGACTCGATGCGCGAGGTGATCGAGCGATACCGCAGGATGGAGCGGGCCGGCGTCCGACTGATCTTTGGCCACGATCCAGCACAATGGAAGGCTGACGGATCGCTCGCAATCTCGCTCGCCTGATGCCTGTTCTCGCGATTGGCGTAACTGCCCGCAGGTAAAAATCTTGTACATCGAGCCCGACGTCACGTGGAAAAATGGCTCGTTCAACGGCAAGCTGCGCGATGAACTGGTTAGCCGCATAAGGAGGGCGCTGATTCCGCCGAAAGGCCAGTTGGTCGTGGGGGGTGCTTAGTCAAAACCTAAACCCTGACGTACTGATGATGCAGCCCGCCCAGAGCTGAGAGACTTGCGACGGGGCCGAGCTTTTGTGGGCGCCGCAAGTCCGGCGCATTCTTGTCCAGCGAAAGATGCGTGCCGGCGCGATTGTAATAGGCGCCAGCAGGCGCGGAAACCGCGACGGAGCCAACGGGTCACGGTCTCTGGCTGAACGATGATGATCGCGTCCGGGAGCGACGGGTACAGTCGATACAGCCATACGACCAGCAAACGATCGATGTTCCACAGTCTCACGCGCTTCGGGCGCTGGCGACGTAACACTATCAGCGGTTGGCGAAGAAGGAGATTCTCGGCCTCAAGCCGTGCGCGCCGCGTGAAGCGAGACCGGATAACAAGCAGCGGCTGGGTCGGAATCACGGCCATCGGCCGCTTCTTTACCATACGCCTATTCGCGCGTCACTCCGGATATGGGTTTCGGGAGGTACGGGTTGGCCGGATCTTTCGTGCCAATACTAACTTATGAACTGGTACAAAAGATCCGGCAGGCCGCCTCCTGAGTTCGCGCTACACCGGCTGCGGGGAGGAGCCAATACGCAGGTAGGCTCCGCCACACGCGTGCTCATTCGGCCGCGTCCGAAAGATTTGAATCTCCGCCTTCGAACACATACGGCTCTAGCGACGACTGCGCCGGAATGCGGTGTTTGTGCCACTGGCCGCCGCCGTAATAGGCGAGGCTCCCCGGCGCCGCGTTGCCTTCACCGTTATAGTAGGAGATGCAGTCGCGCAGCGGCGCGGTAGCGATATCGACCTCGCGGCAATGCTCCGCATAAGCATCTTCCAGATCCTTGCGGACATCGACGATGCGCGCGCCACGCTCCCGCATGGTCTGCAGCATCCACACGACATAGTCGCCGTGCGCGTCAATCGCGTCGGTGAAATTGAAGCTTCCTCCGCCGCCCTGCGGACCAGTGACGATGAACAGGTTGGGGAAGCCGCGGCTATGCAGGCCGAGGAACGTCTTGGTCCCCTCGGTCTGCCACTTTTCTTTCAGGGTGCGGCCGCCACGACCGGTGATCATGTTGAAGGTCGAGGCGCCCATCCACTGGAATCCGGTCGCGTAGATCAGCACGTCGAGCGGATATTCGCGCCCTTCATGGACGACGCCACGCTCGTTGATCTCGCTCACGCCGCGTGGCGCGGTGTCAACCAGATGGACATGCGGCAGGTTGAACGCCGGCAGGTATTCGTCATGGAAGGTCGGCCGCTTGCAGCCGTACGGGTAGTACGGCTTCAGCGCCGCCGCCGTCTTCGGGTCCTTGACGATCGCGTCCACGCGCGCCCGGATCTGCTCCATGATGCGAAAGTTGGCATCGAGCTGCTTCTGGATAAGCTCCTCCGGGGTCAACTTACGGTCGTACTTTCTGGGCTCTTTGACGTCCTGAATCTTGCCCGCCAGGTAGTCGTCGTTGGCCTGGATGGCGGTGCGACCGGCCGATATCTTCGCGAAGCGCGCGCGCCTTGCCCGGGCCCATCCATGCTCGTTGGCCCAGGTCGCCCGCTCCTCGTCGGTAGTCGCACGCTGGTCGCGCACATCGATCGAGGACGGCGTACGCTGAAACACGTAAAGCTGCCCGACAATCTTGGCGAGCTCCGGCACCGCCTGAACGGCCGTGGCGCCGGTGCCGATGATGCCGACCGTCTTGCCGCGCAGGTCGATGTCGTAGTTCCAGCGCGAGGTGTGGAAGGACTCGCCTTGGAACTTCTCCATGCCGGCGATGCGGGCCAGCTTCGGCGTCGTCAGGATGCCGTTCGCCAGGATCACGAAGCGCGCTCGCATCTTGTCGCCGCGATCCGTCGCGACGATCCAGCGGCCGGACGCCTCGTCCCAGGTCGTCGCCTCGACCGTCGTGTGGAACAGGCAGTGGTCGTAAAACCCGAACTTCTGAGCCATGTTCTGGCAGTATTCGAGGATCTCGAAGCCCGAGGCGAACTTCATCGACGGTACGTAACCCATCTCCTCGAGTAACGGCAGGTAGCTATAGGATTCGACGTCGCAGGCGATGCCCGGATAGCGGTTCCAGTACCAGGTGCCGCCGACGTCGCCGCCCTTCTCGCAAAAACGCACATTGATGAAGCCGGCTTCGCTCAGCTTGTGCCACAGGAGCAGTCCGCCGAAGCCGGCGCCGACCACCAGTATCTCGCACTCGTCGGTCAGCGCTTCGCGCGGGATCGGCGGCTCCGAATAGACGTCGTTCAGATATTTCTTGAACTCGCCTTCCATGGCCATGTAGTCGGCGGCGCCGCGGCGGGCTTCCTTGAACTCACGGTACTTAGCCTGCTCTTCCGCATCGAAGGTCGCGCCAGCCGGCATTTGCGGCAGCTCCTTCAGCGTCTGATCGGTGAGGACGGAATAGCCCTTGCCGGCAATCTTTTCCGATGCCTTGGCCGCTCGCGTGTTGAAGACTTTCAGGCCTGTCTCAGGGTCGATACGGACTGCCGCGTTCATTTGAGTTCCTTGTGAGTTCCTTGTTGGTGAGAAGGGCTCTCTAGCGAAGATCAGGCCTTTAGGGCGACGACCCTCAATGCGCGAGGCGCCATGCTCGGTCTGGCCTGCCCGATTTTTGGTATCAATTCATAGGCTAGTCGCGGTGGAGCTTGCAAGCTCTGCGATTGCTTCGGATGGTGGTGCGTCGAGCCCCCTCCGGCGCTGGCGGCCGATAGCGCGCCACCAGTTGGGCTGGGTCCGTACATGGAACAAATTTCCCCAGCAAGACCAACTTTAGCCCCGTATGGAATAAAGACGCTCCGCTATGTGCTCCGACAATCCGCGGTTCGACGCGCTTAATGTTCTTCTTTGTGGACGTCGGCGACG
>JAJXYM010000382.1 GCA_021780585.1 Deltaproteobacteria bacterium | reverse complement strand
CGGCGATCGATCTGACCGCGAGCGACGCCGCCGTGGTGCGGCTGCGCCGGGCCGCGACCGGCGGCGATCGCCGGTTCGGCGCCGCCCGCAAAGTCGCATATGTGACGGCGCCGCGCGCGCCGCGCGTCGCGGGGGCGCCCCGATGAGGAACGCGATCGCGGGACTCGATGTCGGCACGAGCAAGGTCTGCGCGCTGCTCGCGGAGGCCGGCGCGGACGGCGCGCTCGAGCCGATCGGTTACGGCGTCGCGCCCTGCGCCGGTCTGCGCAAGGGCGTGGTGGTCAATATCGAGGCGACGGTCGAGGCGATCCGCGCGGCGATCGATCAGGCGGAAAAGGCCGCCGGCGCGCGGATCGGAGCCGTCGTCGTCGGCGTCTCCGGAGCGCATGTGCGCGGGCTCAACAGCCACGGGATCGTCGCCGTGCGCGGCGGCGAAGTGGGCGGCCGCGACGTCGAACGGGTGATCGACGCGGCGCGCGCGGTCGCGATTCCGCTGGATCGCCAGGTGCTCCATATCCTGCCGCAGCAGTTCGCGGTCGACGATCAGGAGGGCGTGCGCGATCCGATCGGGATGGCGGGCGTGCGGCTCGAGGCGCGCATCCATATCGTCACCGCCGCGCAAAGCTACGGCCAGAACCTCGCCAAATGCTGCGAGCGCGCCAACGTCACCTCCGCCGCGATGATGTTCGAGCCGCTGGCCTCGGCCGACGCGGCGCTCTTTCCCGAGGAGCGCGAGCTCGGCGTCGCGCTGATCGATATTGGCGGCGGCACCACCGACGTGATCGTTTTCCTCAACGGCGCCGTGATGCATACCGCGGTGCTGCCGATCGGCGGCAGCCATCTGACCGGCGACGTCGCCGCCGGCCTGCGCACGCCGCTCAACGACGCCGAACGGCTCAAGATGAGTCACGGCGCGGCGACCAACCTGATCGTCGGGCGCGAGGAGATGGTGCAGGTGCCGGGCGTCGGCGGACGCGAGCCGCGGGTGATTCCGCGCCGTCTGCTGGGCGAGATTATCGAACCGCGCATGGAGGAAATCTTCGCCCTCGCGCAGCGCGAGCTGTATCGCTCGGGCGTCGCCGAAAGCCTCGCCTCGGGCGTGGTGCTGGTGGGCGGGACTTCGCTGCTCGAGGGCACACAGGAGCTGGCCGAGCGGATTTTCGGCCTGCCGGTGCGCCGCGGCCTGCCGATCAATCTCAAGGGGATGCCCGAGGAGTTGATGAAGCCGATGTTCACGACGGCGGCGGGCCTGCTGATGTATGCGGGCGACAGCCGCAATCACCATAACGGATTCGCGCGGCACGGACGCTGGGGACGGCTCCGCACGCGCGTGAGCGATTGGGTCAGGGATTTCTTTTGAGCCAAAAAAATCATAATGGCGGCGAGCGCGGCGATTCGCGCGAGCGGGGCGGAGGAGGTTCGGCAATGATCGAATTGGTTGAAAACATCGATCCCGGCGCGCGGATCAAGGTTATCGGCGCGGGTGGATGCGGCGGCAACGCGGTCAATCACATGATCGCGGCGGGTTTGCGCAACGTCGAGTTCGTCGCCTGCAACACCGACACCCAGGCTTTGCAGGGCAACACCGCGCCAATTCGTTTCCAGATGGGCACGATGCTCACGCGCGGGCGCGGCACCGGCGGCAATCCCGAAATCGGCCGCAAGGCCGCGCTCGAGGACGAGGAGCGCCTGCGCGAGCTGATCGGCGACGCCGAAATGGTTTTCGTCACGGCCGGGATGGGCGGCGGCACCGGCACCGGATCGGCGCCCGTGATCGCGCGGATCGCGCGCGACTCCGGCGCGCTCACGGTCGGCGTCGTCACCAAGCCGTTCCAGTTCGAGGGACGCAAGCGGATGGGTCAGGCCGAGGAAGGCTTGCGCGAGCTCAAGAACGCGGTCGATACGCTGATCACGATTCCGAATCAGCGTCTGCTCTCGATCGCGAGCCGCACGACCTCGCTCAAGGAGGCCTTTCAGCGCGCGGACGACGTGCTGCTGCAGGCCGTGCGCGGCATCTCGGAGCTGGTCACGGTGCATGGCCTGATCAATCTCGATTTCGCCGACGTGCGCTCGATCATGGCCGAGATGGGCATGGCGATGATGGGCGCGGCGCGCGCCGGCGGCGAAAACCGCGCGGTCGAGGCGGCGCAGCGCGCGATCTCGAGCCCGCTGCTCGAGGACGTTTCGATCAAGGGCGCGCGCGGCCTGCTGATCAACGTCACCGGCGGACCCGACATGTCGCTGTACGAGGTCAACGAGGCGGCGAGCCTGATTCAGGAAGAGGCGCACGAGGACGCGAACATCATTTTCGGCGCCGTGATCGACGAAAAGATCAGCGACGAAATCCACGTCACCGTGATCGCCACGGGGTTCGGCGATCGCGAGCTCGAAGGCCGTATCATTCCGCGTTATTCGCCGGGCGGCGCGCCGGTCACCGCGCCGGTGCAGTCCGCGATGACGCGGCCGATGGACGTGGTTCAGCAGCCGCTGATTACCGCGCCGCCGATGCCGCAGATGGCGCCGCTGCCGCCTGCGCCGCGTTCGGCCCCGATCGCGGCGCCGCGGATTCCGCCCAACGCCACCACCTTCGGCGGCAAGCCGGTGCGCCGGCTCGGCATGATTGTCGACGAGAACAGCCTCGATATTCCAGCGTTCAAGCGGCGCAACGCCGAAGCCGATCCGCGTAACCAGGGACCGACCCGGCTCGGCGCCAACGACGCGGTCGAGGCCGACGACAAACTCGATATCCCGGCGTTCCTGCGCAAGCCGACCGAATAGCGGCGCGCCCGGGAACGCTTGCGGGCGGGCGACGATCGAAAGCGGCGCGCGACGGCCGGCGCGCCGCTCAGTCGCCGGCGATTCGCTCAGCGCGTCCGAGCGGAAGCAGGACCGCGAAGGAGCCCATGGTCAGCGCCATCGTGAACGCGACCGCGATCCGGTAGCTGCCGGTGTGGTCGATAATCGCGCCGCAGAGCGGCGGTCCAAGCAGCGTGCCGATCGCGCTGCTGGTGTACAGCATTCCGAGAACCACGCCCAAGCCGCGCGAGCCGAATAACTCCGCCACCACCGCCGGCGTGAGCGCGACCGCGCCGCCGTAACTCACTCCCATCGCCAGCGCGAAGGCCGCCAGCGGCCAGTACGACGCGGCCGCGAGCCACACCGCGAAGCTCAGGCCCAGCGCCAGGATACATCCCTGGAACGCCCGGATAATCCCGTGGCGATCGGCGATCGGGCCGAGGCCGACCCGTCCCGCCGTGCTGGCGAATCCGATAATTCCCACCAGGGTCGCCGCCGCGACCGGCTTGATCCCGAGGCTATGGGCGAACGACGGCAAAAAGACGAACGGCACCGCCGTCGCCACCGTCCACAGCAGGCAGGCCGCGTACATCAGCCGAAACGGCGCCGAGCGGAAAATCTCGCGCATCGGCGCCGGCGGCGAATCGAGTTCGACCGGCGGCGGCTCCGCCAGCCAGGCGCATACCAGCAGGCTGGCCGTCGCGCCCACGCCCATGATCGCGTACGCCTCGCGCCATCCGTAATGCTTGATTAGCGCTGCCGCCAGCGGCGCGACCGTAAGCGTTCCCGCCCCAATTCCCGACACCGCAATCCCCAGCGCCGTATTGCGCCGCTTGAGGAACCATCCGCTGACGGTGGCCACCAGCGGCACGTAACAGCACGCCACGCCGATCCCGACGCCCAGGCCGTAGGTGAGGTAGGCTTGCGCCAGCCGATGGATCGACGCGGTGAGAATCAGTCCCGCGCCGGTCGCGATCGCGCCCGCCGCCGCCACCGGACGCGGTCCGAAACGGTCGGCCAGATGGCCGGTGAGGGGACCGAGCAAAAAATAGACGAAGGCGGTGATCGAAAAGATCGCCGAGGTCGCCGAGCGGCTGGCGCCGAATTCCGCCGCGATCGGTCGGAAGAACGCGCCGAAGCTGTAGGCCACCCCGAACAGCGTGAAGGTCGCGAGGAAACCCGCCGCGACCATCCGCCACGCGTGCGGCGAATCGCGCTGATAGCGGGTTGGCGCGCGGCGACCGCCAGCGGCGGGCGACGGGATTGAGTCGGTAGCGCCGGCGGACAGCGCCGGACGTTGCGAAGCGTCACGGTACATCGCGCGCACTATAGCCCCGCGCGCGCGCCGGCGTGAAGCGCGCCGATCGAACTCGAGGGTCTACTTGAGCGCGGCCGCGAGCTCGCGATGCTTTTCGCGGAGCGCCTGGGGCAGCGCCGCGCCGATTTTGTCGAACAGTTCTCCCGCCGAGGCGACTTCGACGCGCCATTCGGCGGCGTCGACCGCGAGCGCCTGGCGCAATTGATCGGGCGCGATTTCCAGTCCGGCCAGATCCAGATCGCCGGCCTGCGGCGTGGTCCCGACCGGCGTGCGATCGCCGTCGGCGCCGCTATGGATCCGATCGAGCATCCACTTGAGCGCGCGCAGATTCTCGCCGTAGCCCGGCCACAGGAAATTGCCCTCGGCGTCCTTGCGGAACCAGTTGACCATGAAGATGCGCGGCGGATTCGTCAGGCGCTTGCCGATCTCCAGCCAATGGCCGAGATAGTCGCCGACGTTGTAGCCGCAAAACGGCAGCATCGCCATCGGATCGCGCCGCACCACGCCGACCTTGCCGGCCGCCGCCGCGGTGGTCTCGGAACCCATCGTCGCGCCCATAAAGACGCCGTGCGTCCAGTCGAATGACTCCAGCACCAGCGGCATCGTGGTGGCGCGCCGGCCGCCGAAGACGATCGCCGAGATCGGCACGCCGCGCGGATCGTTGGCGTGTGGCGAGAGCGCCGGGTTATTGCCCATCGGCGCGGTGAAGCGGCTGTTCGGATGCGCGGCCTTGTCGCCCGACTTCGCCTCCCATGGCCGGCCGCGCCAATCGATCAGGCCCGCCGGCGCCGGCACGTCCATTCCTTCCCACCAGATATCGCCGTCCGCCGTCATCGCGACGTTGGTAAAGAGCGCGTCGCGCTCCACCGTCAGCATCGCGTTCGGATTCGACTTCATGCTGGTGCCGGGCGCGACGCCGAAGTAGCCGAACTCGGGATTGATCGCCCACAGTCCGCCGTCCGGACCGATTCTGAGCCACGCGATATCGTCGCCGATCGTGAAGACCTTCCAGCCCTTGAGCGCCGGCGGCGGCGTCAGCATCGCGAGGTTCGTCTTGCCGCAGGCGCTCGGAAAAGCCGCGGCGATATAGCGGGTCTCGCCGGCCGGGCTTTGCAGGCCGACGATCAGCATATGCTCCGCCAGCCAGCCTTCGTCGCGGCCAAGGCAGCTCGCGATCCTGAGCGCGAAGCATTTCTTGCTGAGCAGGGCGTTGCCGCCGTATCCGCTGCCCACCGACCAGATCGTGTTGTCCTGCGGAAAGTGGCAGATAAAGCGTTTTGAAGGATCGAGATCGAGCGTGCAATGCAGGCCGCGGTTGAAATCGTCCGCGTCGCCGAGCATCTCCAGCGCCGCGCGGCCCATCCGCGTCATGATCCGCATGCTGAGCACGACATAGACGCTGTCGGTGATCTCGACTCCGACCTTGGCGAACGGCGAACCCAGCGGACCCATCACGTACGGAATGACGTACAGCGTGCGGCCGGCCATCGAGCCCTTGAGCAGCGCGCCCAGCTTCGCGTAGGCCTCGTCCGGCGCCATCCAGTTGTTGGTCACGCCGGCGGCCGCTTTGGTCGGCGAGCAGATGAACGTGACCTCCTCGGTGCGGGCGACGTCGTTGGGGTTCGAGCGATGCAGGTAGCATCCGGGCCGCTTTTCGTGATCGAGCGGAATCAGCACGCCCGCCGCCACCGCCTCGTCGGTCAGGCGGCGGCGTTCGTCTTCGGAGCCGTCGCACCAGACGATCCGGTCGGGTTGCGTCAGGCGGGCGCATTCCGCGACCCAGTTCGCGAGCGCGCGGCTTTTGGTGAAAGCGTCGGCGGCGGGATGGCTGGTCACTCGATCTCTCCCGAAATGAATCCGGCGCGGCCGCAAGATGGCTAACGGCCGCGCCATGTTACCTAAAGGTTACCTGGCGCAGACTAACATCGGGATTAGCCGAACGCCAGATCGTCATTCGACATTATTAGAAATTCTTCAGATTTCGTCGCCTGCGCGACGATCCGGGGCCGGGTTCGCCCCCCGGCGGAGGAATACGCGCGGCGCGCTCCGCCGCCCGTAGTTCGCGGCGACCGGATCGGCGCGGGCCGCCGCACCCGCCGAGCCGCCGTTTTGCCGATGCGCTTCAGGCGCCGGGCGCGGAACCGCGGCCGGCGCGGGTCCGCCAGACGAACGGGCGGCCGTCGCGGAATTTGCGACGGCCGCCGTCGGGAAGCCTTTGCGCTCCGCCGCGGGCGCGGCGCGCGCACGCCTTGTTCAACTCATCTCTTGACGAACATCACGTCGGGATTGCCATTGCTGTTGTCGCCCCAGGGCAATAGCAGGTTCAGTCCGTTGTTGCCGATCTGATTGTAATCGCTCATGTAGCAGCCGGCGATTTCGGCGTCGACATTTACCACCACCGGGAACGGGCGCTTGGTCAGGAAGCTCTGCGCCCAGGTCGCGCCTCCGGTGACGCTGGTCGCGAGATCATAGTCCACATACCAATTGTTCTGA
The DNA here is from genome assembly GCA_021780585.1 of Deltaproteobacteria bacterium. Lineage (GTDB taxonomy): Bacteria > Desulfobacterota > Binatia > Binatales > Binataceae > JADMIL01. The sequence continues at coordinate 4,044 of JAJXYM010000382.1, read as the reverse complement.
TCGCGGCTGCGATCATAATAAGTCACGCCAAGTTTGCCGTTAGGCAGAACCGTGACCCAGGGAAAGAACTGATCGGTGCCGACGCCGTTCTTGTTCACCATCACGGGAGCCAGCCAGCTTGCTCCGCCATTGGTCGATTTCGTGATGAAGATGTCGGGGTCGCCGTTGCGCTGGTCGTTCCAGGCCACGTAGATCGCCCCTTTGTTCTTGCTTTTGACGCCGGTATCCACCGCGATCGAGGGAAAATCGTTGACGCGAATTCCGCCCTTGAGCGCGGGCCGGCCGCATACGTAGGCGCTAACTCCGGGGTCATAGATCGGACTCACGCTGGTGATCGGCGCGGGGGTGGAGAAGCTCGCGCCGCCGTCGGTTGAAACCGAAAAATAGAGCGCGTCGATCGGGGTTGCGCCGCCGCCGGTGCTGAACTGTTCCCAGGCGACGTAGAGCTCGCCGTTCGGTCCGACGGCCGGCATCGCGCCGCTGGCGGCTTCGTTTACGATCGGCACGCAGATCTTCGCGGGGATCGTGCAGACATAGATCGGCGACGTGGGCGCTGATGAGAACGCGGTCAAGGTCGTGTAGATATTGCCGTGATGCGGACTCGCCGGATTGGTGTCGACGGCGGTCAGCGGCTTGTCAAGAAACACGCCCGACCCGCCGATATAGAGTTGATCCGTCGCAAAGGTCTGGCCGCCGTCGGTCGATTCATAGACCATGACGTAGCTGACGCCGGCTCCGAAGTCCTCGCCGAGCGTTGAGAAAAACAGATCGCCGGCGCCGTCGGACGCCAGTGACGGGTCGCCGGTGGGGGGTAATCGTGCCGTACGCGGGCAGTCCGTATTGGACTTCGGTGAAAGTTTTCCCGCCATTGAGCGAATAGGCGTAACCGGTGAAGCTGCCGCCCATCGCGAAATCGGCCGAGCTGTTGAAGCCGACCACGATGTCGTTGGCGACCGGCTGGGCGACGGTGGTCTCGCTTTCCGTGAAAGCAAAGGTGGTGTCGAAGCCGCGGTTGTTCACGGTCGCCAGCGTCTTGATCAATGGCGGCGGCGTCTGCCGCGCGGCGACTTCGGGTTTGCCGGCGGCGGCTTCCTTCGCGGTCATCGCCTGAATCAAGGCTTCGGGATTTTGCCGCCATTTGCCGTACAGCGCGGTTTCGCCCGCGCCGGAGAGCAGCTTGCGGGCGGTATCGGACAAGTCGGGCGGCGGCGCAATATAGGAGAGGCTGGGGGCCGGCCCGGACGCAATCGCGCGCATCTGCGCGGGCGTCGCTTGCCAAACCAGCGGCGCGCCTCCCGCAGCCGCTGAACTAACGCAAACAGATGTCAAAAGTAATAACATCATGTTTACAGTTGCAGCGAGTTTGAATGCTAAAGTTTTTTTATACATATCTTCCTCCCTATCGCGATCGGTCCGCCAGTGTCGCCATTTGAACCCAAATGCGCAACTTAATGCAATCTAATCGAGAGGAGCCCATGCCAACTTTGATGCGCATTTCGCATATTTTCGGTCTAAGCATTTTTTTATTATCTATAGTCGCGCTCGACGTAAGAGCCTTTGGAGCCATCGCAGCTCCGCCGCCGACCGTCATCGAATTTTCGCTTTCGGCGGAGCGGCTTCGCTCGTGTATCGAGCGTGTCCTGCGCGAGCATGGCCAAACGCCTTTGACCCTCCGGCAAAGGGATCGTGTCCTGCTCATGACGCCGTTCGCGTGGGTCTCGGCGGATGAGCTCGACCGGATTTCGCGGACGCCCGGCGGCTCGGCGGGAAAATGGACGGGCGGGCGCTATCGCCTGCTGTTCACGATCAGCGCCCTGAATTCAGGCGGCGGCGAACTCGCGATAACGAGTCAGATTCTGGCGGACCCCGTCCCTGGTGCAACGCCCGGATCGCGCTTGATGGGGCCGGGCGGCGGACCGATGCGCGGCATCCCGGTGGGGTCGAACGGCTCGCTCGAAGGGCGCTGGCGCGAAATCTTGAAAAAGGGATGCGGCGGATGAAACGTGGAGCCGTCGAGGCTTGCCGCGTCTCATCCGCCGCGGGGAATTGGCGGAGGATTGCCGAGCTGGGCGCGCGTGGCGATTAGTAGGCGGCGCTTTTGCGCGCGGCCGCGACCAGCCGCTCGATCTCTTCCTCGGTGAAGCCGGCCAATAATCGCGCCTCGCGCGCGATCGTGATGATATTCTCGTTGCCGTCGCGCACGTCCTCGATCGCGCGGCGCGTACCGCGGAAGCTGAAGACCTCGTCGATATTTTCCTGGAACTCGACCGCGCGCCGGTAGCGTTCGGGATCGCCCTCGGTCAGCTTGCGCAGCCATTTCGAACCCATCCGCACGTGCGTGATTTCGTCGGCCAGCACGTAATCGACGGCGCGTTCGATGATCTCGTCACCGTTCTTTTGCGCGATTCGGATCATCTGTTCGAAGACGTCGCAGGCGAGTCCTTCCAGGCCGCGGTTGATCCCGGCCACGCGCGCCGCCGGATCCTCGGCCTGCGTGCATCGCCACAGCACTTCGGTTTCGACGTAATCGCCCGGCTCGGCGCCGAGATAGGCGAGCAGCCCCTCGAAGATTTCGGTATGGCGCGATTCGTCCCATACCTGGCGCGCCATGTCGAGCTGGAACTCCCACGGCGCGTCGGGAAAATCGAGCAGGGTGCGGCCCGCCGCCTCCATCGCCTGCACTTCGCCGCAGAAAATGCCGTGCATCCGCGCCCGCAGCGCCTCTTCGTCGAAGGGCAGCACGCGATCGTCGAGGTTCTGTTCCTCGCGGATTTCGCGCGCCTTGCGCGCGCGCAGCAGCACGAAACGATCCTCTCGCGCCAGTCGTTCGACCGGAATCATCCGTTGCATCGTGGCTAACCCCCGAATTCCCGTGTCGCGATCAGTAGGCCGCGCTGCGGGCGGCGCTGCGCAACAGCCGTTCGATTTCCTCGTCGGTAAAGCCGGCCAGCAGCCGCGCCTCCCGCGCGATCGTCAGGGTCGCGTCGAAATCGATTTCGCGTCCGCCGACGTCGACCGGCGCCTGCGGCGCCTCTTCGAGCGTGGTGCGTCCGCCCTGAAAATTGAACAGGTTGTCGATATTGTCCTGAAATTCCCGCGCCCGCTTCAAGCGTTCGGGATCGCCCTCGGTCAGCTTGCGCATCCACTTCGAGCCCATCCGCACGTGCGTGATCTCGTCGGCCAGCACGTAATCGACGGCGCGCTCGATCACTTCGTCGTCCATCCGCTGCGCCAGCCGGATAATCTGCTCGAAGACGTCGCAGGCAAGTCCTTCGAGTCCGCGGTTGATCCCGGCGACGCGGCAGGCCGGATCGTCCACCTGGGTGCATGACCAGAGCACTTCGCTCTCGGGAAATTCGCCCAGATGCGAACCGAGATATTCGAGCAGCTTGATAAAGATTTCGGCGTGGCGCGATTCGTCCCATACCTGACGCGCCATATCGAGCTGAAATTCCCACGGCGCGTCGGGAAAATCGAACAGCGAGCGGCCCGCCGCCTCCATCGCCTGAATCTCGCCGACAGCGATTCCGTGCAAGCGGCCCTTGAGGAAATCCTCCTCATGCGGCATCGCGGCGGTCGGCGAAAAGCCTTGATCGACGCGCGCCTGAAACATCCGTTCGAGCGGCACGAGAATCTGATTATCCGGCCGCGCCAGCCGATCGACCGCAATCATTCGTTCCATCGCTATGCTCCATCCGCGCGCCTCAGCGCGTCCATGCGGTCCGTCCGCCGCTCAGGTCCATCGCCTCCCAGACCATCCAGCGGCCGTCCTGCTCGCCGAGCCGGAATTGCACCGTGAACGGTTCGACGCGATCGCCGAACAGGCGCGCCTTGACATAATGATGGTAGTTGACGCGCGCGGTCGCGATTATCTCATGGCGCTGGTAGCGGCCCGGGCGAATCGCCCGGGCGAGCGCCACCACTTCGCCTGCGCCAGCCGGCGTCGCGAGCGCGGCGAGCGCGTTCGCATCGGCCGCCGCCAGCAGTTCGAGCACGCGCGCCGCCGCCGCGAGCATCGCGGGCGGCACGGCCGAGGGCGATGCG